>NZ_JBFULS010000009.1:0-119663 GCF_054049775.1 Methylobacterium sp. P5_C11
GGCGGGTACGGAGGCCCTGCAGGCGGCGCGCGCCGCGCGCGCCGCCGGGCTGCCGGCCCTGGTCGTCGATACCGGCACCCGGGGCGAGGAGGCCCGGGCGGTCGCCGACGCGATGGGCGCCCGCTACCTGAGGCTGCCGCGGGCCGAGGCCGGTCAGCTCAGCGCGGCGGTCCGGGCGGCGCTCTGAGCGCCGCGATGCCGCCGCTTGAGACGAGGCCTCAGAGGTCGCCGCCGATGCCGCTGTCGGCGAGGCGCTGGTGGTGGGCCAGCCAGGAGTTCAGCATATCGCGGACGAGGGCCTTGAAGCTCCAGCCGCCGGAGACCGGGGCGGCGATGTTCTGGGTCGAGGAGGTGAAGAGGATCATGGCCTTCTCCAAAGTCGGGGGTTGCGTCTTGGTCTTGTTCACCAGTGGTATGCCGCTGCTGTTGCGCCGCAGCAATCGACCTCTGCTCACCGGTGGCATGCGGTCGCCGCATAGGATTGTTCAGTGTTACGAAATACTTCCGGCCATGAACGATAGCACCGCCTTCGCCTCTCCGCGGTCCGGCCATACCGCAATGCGGGATACACGTGCATGCTGACCGGATTCGACGCGGACCGGCCCGACTGGGCCGTGGAGGGTCTGGACTGGCCCCACCGGGAGGCCAGCCGCTTCGTGGAGGCGGCGGGGCTGCGCTGGCACCTCCAGGAATTCGGGCGCCCGGAGGCCCCGACGCTGCTGCTCCTGCATGGGACTGGGGCGGCCACGCATTCGTGGCGCGGGCTGGCGCCGCTGCTCGGCCAAGCCTACTTCGTGATCGCCCCGGATCTGCCGGGCCACGGCTTCACGGATCCGCTGCCCGACGCCGACCTGTCCCTGCCCGGCATGGCCCGGGCCGTCGCGGGCCTCGTGGCGGCGCTCGACCGGCCGCCGGTCCTGGCGGCGGGCCACTCGGCCGGCGCGGCCGTGCTCGCCCGGATGTGCCTCGACGGCACCCTCGCGCCCCAGCTGCTGGCGGCCTTCAACGGCGCCCTGGCGCCACTGCCGGGGGCGGCCAACCTGCTGTTTCCCAGCATGGCGCGCCTCCTGTTCCTCAACCCCTTCACGCCCCGGATCTTCGCCTGGACGACGGACCGGTCCGCGGCCAAGCGGCTGATCGAGGGGACCGGCTCGCGCCTCGACCCGGAGGGTGTCGACCTCTATCGGCGGCTCTTCGCCCGGGCCGGCCATGTCCGCGGGGCGCTGGGCATGATGGCGAACTGGGATCTCGCCGGGCTGCACCGGGCGCTGCCCGGCCTCGAGACCCGGACCCTGCTGATCGTCGGCGGCGACGACAAGGCCATCCTGCCCGACACCGCCTTCGCCCTGCGGGACCGCCTGCCCGACGCCCGCGTCCGCCTGATCCGCGGGCTCGGCCACCTCGCGCACGAGGAGGCACCGGAGCGCGTGGCCGAGGTCTTCCGCGCGGAGGCGGCGGCCATCGGCCTGCCGTGATGCGGCCATACGCCCCCTGAGGGACTGGCGCCGGCCTTGCGTGGGTCGTAGAGCCTGCCCCGGGCCGTGCGAGCCCGTCCGAAATCCAGCCTTGAGGAGCAGCCGGGACGATGGCGAGACCCGTGATCGGCGTCATCGGCAACGCGCGCCTGATCGACAATCGGTTCCCGGCACAGATCGTCGGCGAGAACAACATGCAGGCGGTCGCCACGGTGGCCGGCGCCCTGCCGTTGATGTTCGCCGCCGCCCCGGCGCTGACCGACCTCGGCGACCTCTTGGAGACCGTGGACGGTGTCCTGCTCACCGGCGGCCGCGCCAACGTCCATCCGACCCGCTTCAAGGCCGCGCCCTGCCCGGCGCACGAGCCCTACGACGAGGCCCGCGACGCGGTGGCGCTGCCGCTGATCGAGGCCTGCGTGGCGCGCGGCGTGCCGCTGTTCGGCATCTGCCGCGGCTTCCAGGAGATGAACGTCGCCTTCGGCGGCAGCCTGCACCCGGAGATCCGCGATCTGCCGGGCCGGCTCAATCACCGCATGCCGCGCCTCGCCAACGGAGAGATCCACCCGGACCTCAAGGTGATCTTCGCCGACCGGCACGAGGTCCGCCTCACGCCGGGCGGTGCCTTCGCGCGCCTTCTGGACCGCGAGACGATCCGGGTGAACTCCCTCCACGGCCAGGGAATCCTGGAGCCGGGCGGACGGATCGTGATCGAGGGCGTCGCCGAGGACGAGACGGTCGAGGCGATCCGCATTCGCGACGCGGCGGGCTTCGCCCTCGGCGTCCAATGGCATGCCGAGCACGATCCGGCGACCAACCCGATCAACCGGGCGCTGTTCGAGGCCTTCGGGGCGGCCGCGGCGGGGCGGCGCCGGGCGCGGTCGGCCGGGCCGCGTTGATCGCCGCCCGCGCCGCATAGGTCCCCAGTCGTGGCGGCGCGGGCAGCAGATGAGCCCTGTCCCGCGCCCGGCAGGTCGAGTCGTTCTCGTCTTAACCTATGTTGATCCAAGGCCTCTGATGCGCGGAATATTGCGCCGATGCCCGGAAAAAACTTGGTTTTGCACCGTCTAATTCACGACATCCCCGGACGACCTGTCGCAGGACGGAACAGCCGTCTTCCGATGGTGTTGCTGGAGTCCCGACAGGCGGCAGCCTCGCGACGCTGCAGACCGCACAGATAACGGGCAGGATCCCCATGCAGCTTCCCCGCGATGACCGAGAGCACCCGCGTGCCGAGGCCTTCCGCGCCTTCATCCGGAACCCGCCCTTCCCCTGCGTGGGCGCCAAGTCGGCGCTGTCCCGCGGACGGATGCGGATCGTGGTGGCCCGGGACATCGCTTCGGGCTGGGACGACATGCGGATCTACCCGGCATTGCTCGCCTTCGTGGCCCAGTATCGGGAAGACCCGGACCTGTTCCAGAGTTTCGCGGTCGTGTTCGAGGGTCCGGGTGACCTTTCGGAGGAGGATTTCGAGCGGTCCCTCTGGGCGCGGGCGCAATCCCTGACCGACAAGGATGCCTGGCTCGGCCAGCCCCACGATGCCCGCGTGGCGGACGATCCCGACAACCCGCATTTCTCCTTGAGCTTCGGAGGTGAGGCCTTCTTCGTGGTCGGACTCCATCCGCAGGCCAGCCGGCCGGCACGGCGCTTCTCGTCCCCGGTGCTGGTCTTCAACCTGCACGCCCAGTTCGAGCGTCTGCGCGCAGAGGGGCGCTACGAGAAGCTGCGCGCCTCGATCCTGGAGCGCGATGAAGCCCTGGCCGGAAGCCGGAACCCGATGCTGGCGCGCCACGGCGAGGCCTCGGAGGCGCGCCAGTACAGCGGCCGCGTGGTCGATGACGCGTGGCGCTGCCCGATGAAGGGCCGACCGGATCCGGCCCCCGAGGCCGATACCTGGCATCCACCGGGCTTTCTGCTGGACACGACCCTGCCGGGAACCGGCGCCTGAGCCGGATTCAGAGACGGACTCAACGGTTCAGCGTAGAGACGGGGCAGAGCGAGGACGGCGATGACGAACCCAACGGACGTTCAGCGGATCGAACCGCGCTCGGGCGTCGCCTTCACCCTCGGCCGGGGCCAGCGCCTCACGGTGATCGACCCGTGCGGCGAGCAGGTGGCCGACCTCGTCGCCTACAACCGCCACGACACGGGCGAGGTGATCTCGTCGGGCCGGACCCTCGACTATGCGAGCCGGATCTACCTGACCACCGGCGACCCGCTCTACTCGAACCGGTCGAACATCCTGCTGCGGATCGTCGAGGACACGGTGGGGCGGCACGATTTCCTGCTGACCCCGTGCTCGGCCGACACGTTCCGCATCCTCTACGGGGACGCGAACCCGCATCACGGCTGCTTCGGCAATCTCGCCGCGGCGCTCGCCCCCTACGGCATCGCGCCGGACGCCATCCCAGTGGCCTTCAACTGCTTCATGAACGTGCCGATCGACGGCACGACCGGAGTACTCACCGTGGCGCCCCCCCTCAGCCGGGCGGGGGACCGGATCGCGTTCGTGGCCGAGACCGACCTGATCATCGGACTGACGGCCTGTTCGGCCCTGCAATCGAACAACGGCAGCTTCAAGCCGATCCACTACGACGTCGCCGGATAAGACCGTGCCGCGACAAGTCCCGGCCCAACCGGCCCGGCGGCAAAACTGATCCATGTAAATCTATACAGTCGATGGAAGCACCAAACCATGGAAGCGCTATTCGCTTCCGTATGTACGGCTTCAGATCGACGTGTTCGCGATTTTCTAACGCACCGTCACGATTCTGGCTCGGTGCAGCGTCGGCGGCGATCCCGCCCGGCCGGCTGCAGATGCCAGCCTTCCGGTGGTCGGATGATCCCCACGCAGACACACCGCCCCGCCGTCGACCCGGTCGCGGCGGGGCGCCGCCTCACGAACCTCGGCCTGCGCCACAAGCTCATGGCCGTCATGGCCCTGGTGGTGGTGGCCGTCGGGGCACTCAGCGGCCTGAACTACCTCGATACCCGGACCTCGGCCCTTGAGGACCCCGCCCTCATGACGAAGCGCCTCACCGAGGTGGCGCAAAGCCTGCTGGTCCACTACGCGGCGCAGGCCGATGCCGGCCAGATGACCCGCGATGCGGCGCAGAAGGCCGCCCTCGCGGCGATCACCGCCCTGCGCTTCGGCAACGAGGACTACTTCTTCGTCCTCGATTCGGACGTCCGGCTGATCGCCAACGCCTACAACGCCAAGAACGTCGGCAAGCCGATGCAGGACCAGACCGATGTCCCCGGCGGCAAGCGCTACTTCGCCGAAATGGTCGAGACCGCCAAGCGCGACGGATCCGGCTTCGTCGATTACCTGAAGCCGCGCGCCGGCGGGACCGTGCCGGTGGAGAAGGTCGCGAGCGTGCAGATGTTCAAGCCCTGGGGCTGGATCGTCGCCACGGGCCTGTACCGGGACGACGTGCAGGCGGCCGTGCGCGACCGGGCGATGACCGCCGGGCTCTGGTCCGCCGGCTTCGCCCTGCCGATCCTGGCGCTGCTCCTGATGATCGGCAACAGCCTGTCCCGCCCGATCACCCGCCTGACCGCGGCGATGCGCGGCCTCGCGAATGGCGACCTCGCCGTGCCGGTGGCGGATCAGGGGCGCGGCGACGAGGTCGGCGCCATGGCCCGCGCCGTCCAGGTCTTCAAGGACGCCCTGATCGCCAAGCGCGCGGCCGATGCGGCGGCCCCGGCGGAGAGCGTGGCGAAGATGCGCCGGGCGCAGATGCTCGATGCGGTGACCGCGCGGTTCGACGCGCAGGTCGGTGCGCTGACGCAGGGCCTGTCCTCGGCCGCGGTGGAGATGGAGGCGACCGCCCAGGAGATGACCCGCACGGCGGCGCGGACCAGCGAGCAGTCCGTGCGGGTGAGCACGACCTCGGAGCAGACGTCGAGCAACGTCCAGACCGTGGCGGCCGCCAGCGAGGAGATGTCGGCCTCGATCCAGGAGATCGCGGCCCGCGTCGCCCAGTCCTCCGCGATGGCCGACCGGGCCAGCACCGACGTCGCCCGCACGAACGACCTCATTCAGGTCTTGTCCCGGGGCACGGACCAGATCAGCGAGGTGATGGGCCTGATCGCCGGCATCGCCGGACAGACCAACCTGCTGGCGCTCAACGCCACCATCGAGGCGGCGCGGGCCGGGGAGGCCGGGAAGGGCTTCGCCGTGGTCGCCGGCGAGGTGAAGGCCCTGGCGTCCCAGACCGCCCGGGCGACCGAGACCATCGCCACGCAAATCGCATCGATCCAGACCGAGACGCGGCAGGCCGCCGAGGCGATGCGGACGATCGGGGGGGCGATCGACGAGATGCGCACGGTGGCGCTCAGCGTGGCCGCCGCCATGGAGGAGCAGGGCGCGGCGACGGACGAGATCGTCCGGAACGTCACGCAGGCCGCGGAGGGGACGCAGGCGGTCAGCCACGACATCGCCGACGTGCGCAAGGCCGCCGGCGAGACGGGAGCGGCCTCCAGTCAGGTCCTGACCGCCGCCCAGGAGCTGGCCCGGTACTCCACGAGCCTCGGCCAGGAGGTGACGACGTTCCTCGCCGCGGTCAAAGCGGCCTGAGCCTCGCCCCGGGCCGCCGACCTCCGGCGACGGCCGGCCGCGGGTCAGGCGATCCCGTCGATCGCCACCCGCAGGTGCTCCGGCCCGCGCAGGGCCGCCCCCGGCCGGTAGGGCGGCGGGTCCTCGATCAGGCGCGGCGCCTTCAGCCGAGACGCCAGGGCGGTCAGCGCCGCCTCGGCCTCGAACCGGGCGAGCGGCGCGCCGACGCAGTAATGCAGGCTGCCGCCGAAGCCGAGATGGCGGATGCCGGCACGGTCCGGGTCGAACCGGTCGGGATCCGGGAAGACGGCCGCGTCGCGGTTTCCGGCGGCCAGCAGCAGGACGAGGTCGGCGCCCGCCGGGATCGTCACGCCCGCGATGTCGATGGCCGAGAGCGTCCGGCGGGTCCGGAACTGCACCGGCGGCTCGTAGCGCAGCAGCTCCTCGATCAGCCGTGGGGCTCGGAGTGGATCCCGGCGCAGGCGCTCCAGCTCGTCGGGATGCCGGAGCAGGGTCAGCAGACCGTTGGTGATCAGGTTCACGGTGGTCTCGTGCCCGGCCACGAGCATCAGGATCGACGTGGCGATGAGGTCGTAATCGCCCATCTTCACGCCCGCCGGGGTGGCGTGGTTGGCAAGCCCCGAGAGCATGTCGTCCTGCGGGTGCCTGCGCTTCTCCTTGATCAGGTCGCCCATGTAGCCCCCGATCGCGTCGAAGGTCCGGCTGTTCTCGGCACGGATCTCGGGGTCGGACAGGCTGTCGGGTTCGAGGGCGGTAGCGAGCTGCGTCGCCCAGCCGTGGAACTTCGCCTCGTCCTCCCGGGGCACGCCGAACAATTCGCAGATCACCGTCACGGGCAGCGGGTAGGCGAGGTCGTCGACCGCGTCGATCTCCCGGGCGCCGCACTTCTCATTCAGTAGATCGGCCACCAGCCGCTCGGAGCGCGCGCGCATCGTTTGGACGCGCGCGTGGCTGAACTGGTGCATCACCGCCGAGCGCAGGGCGTCGTGGTCCGGCGGGTCGCGGAAGATGAAGACCCGGTGCCGGTCCATCATCCAGTCCTTGAGGGGCTTCACGATCAGGTCGGTGAGGGGATTGCCGGTGCGCGGCCGGTCGGCCGGCGGCAGGGTCTCGGAGCTGACCCGCGGGTCCTGCAGGAGGCTCGCGATGGTGCCGTAGGTCGCCGCCACCCAGGTGCCGTCCGCGGTGCCGTCGTCCTGGCGGGAGACGGGGTGCTCCCGCAGCTTCGCGTAGACGGGATATGGATTCGCGCGGTTGGCGAAATCCTTGACCTGATCGAGGAGGCTGGCGTCGGGCATGGGTCTCCTCAGAAGAAGCCCGGCTCGAGGACCGCGATGTCCTTCGGCCGGTCGGTCGCGGCGTCCCGCGGGGGAAACGGTGCCCCTGCGGCGACCAGCTCGGCATGGGCCGGCAGCCAGCGGGCCGAATCCACCGACACCGCCGCGATGCAGCGGCCCGCACGGCCATAGACCGCGACGAAGCGGCCGGACGCCGGATCGCCCTGCGTGACGGCCACCGCGTCGGCGCCCTCGGTCAGGCCGGCGGACTTCACCACCAGGTCGCCCTGCGTCGACCAGAAGGTCGGCAGGGCGCCGTAGGGCACCCCGGTCGGCGCTCCGGCGAGCAGCCGGCCCGCATGGACGCCCTGCGCCACCGCGTGGCTCCAGTGCTCCAGGGCGACGCGCCGGCCGCCGTAGAGCGGGTGCGGAAACCGCGCGACGTCCCCGGCCGCGGCGATGCGCCGGTCGGGTCGTCCATCGGTATCGAGGACGTGGCCGTCCCCGTCGCAATCGACGCCGCCCGGATCCGCCGAGAGGCCGGCCCCGTCGAGCCACTCGGTGTTGCGCACGGCGCCGAGGGCGATCACGGCGACGTCGGCCTCGATGCGGCCGCCGTCGACGAGGTGCGCGCGCACCAGTCGGCCCCCCGCGTCCTCCAGCCACTCGACCTCGCTGCCGGAGCGCAGCTCGACGCCGCGCCCGGCGTGGATAGCGCCGATGAAGGCCCCGACGGCGGCGCCGAGGATGCGGGCCAACGGCGTCGGGCCGGGCTCCACGAGGGTGACGGGCAGGCCGAGCTGCCGGCACAGGCTCGCGACCTCGCAACCGATGAAGCCGGCGCCGATCACCAGCACGCGCTTCGGGCCGGCGGCGAGGGCGCGCCGCAGGGCGGCGGCGTCGTCCCGCCCGCGCAGGGTGAAGACGCCGGCAAGCCGGCCCTCGTGCGGGTTCGGCCAGGGACGGGCACGGGTGCCGGTGGCGATGAGTAGGCGGTCGTAGGGCAGGACGCGCCCGTCCGCGAGACGGACGGTGCAGGCCTCCCGGTCGAGGCCGACGGCCGGGTTGCCGAGATGCCAGTCCGCGGCGAGGCTGCGGCTGCCCGGCAGGGTCGTGGCGTCCGCCGGGATGGCCCCGGTCAGGACGTGCTTCGAGAGGGGCGGCCGGTCATAGGGGCGACAAGGCTCGTCGCCGACGATCGTGAGCGGGCCGGCGAACCCCGCCGCCCGCATAGCCTCGGCGCCGCGCAGGGCCGCGAGGCCGGCCCCCACCACGAGGACACGCCCGGAGGTCTGCGCCATCAGGCGCCCTGCTCCGGATCCTCGACCCGGATCGCCTGAACCGGGCAGGCGACGCGCGCCCGCTCGATGTCGTCCCGGTCCCGCGCGGCGGGCGCAGGATCGTAGAACAGGGCCTCATGGCCGTCGATGCGGAAGTGCCGTGGCGCCGCATAGCAGCATTGGGCGTAGGCCTGGCACAAGTTGAGGTCGACGCTCACCCGCAGGCCGGGCGGGGGGCCGGAAGACGCATCGGCAGGGGTGGACATGGTCAGCCAACCGCGCACGCGGCCGCGGGTTCCGCGGGTCGCCGCGAACCGCCCCGTGTCCGACGGGATCGGGGTGTCATCGGTATTAAACGTGTTTCGGCGATCTTCGTGGAAATGGATCGACGGAATTCCCCTGCGCGGCGGTTCGATCTATTGTCGCACCGCCCCGCGGATCCGTCCGAACCGCCGCGATTTCAGGAGTGCGCCATGCCGTACGGTGCGCGAACGAGCCTCGCCGCCTTCATCCTGGTCCTCGGCCTCGGGGGCGCCTCCGCCGAGCCCGYGGCCACGACCTGGACGGACCCGCCGGCCCACAAGCCGGCCGCCGAGACAGCGCCGGCCGCGGGTCGGAAGGCCGTCGCACCGGTGCCGGCCGTATCGACCCCCGCCGCCGCATCGTCGGACATCAAGACGACGCCGGCCAGGCGGAAGGCCGTCGCGGCGCGGCCCGCCCGCGAGCGGACGGTGGCCCGCAGCCGGTCACCGGTCGCGAAGCGGATGGCCGCTACGCCGCGCCGCGCCCGCGTCGCAGCGACGCGGGTCCGGACGATCCGCAGAGCCCCGCAGGTCGCCGCCGCCGCACCGCCCCCGCCGCCCACGGAGGGCTACGCCCGCTACCGGGCCTACGGCTATGGGCCGGGCTATGGCGAGGCGCCCGGCTATGCCGATGATCGCCTCGACCGCCTGAGCAGCGCACAGGCCGCCGGCTACCTCGTGGTCCACCGCCGGACGGTGCAGTTCCCGGACGGCCGGACCCTGCGGGTCTACCGGCCCGACGACGGGGGCGAGCCGTTCTGAGCTGAGGCCTCCGCGAACACCGTCCGCAGGGGCGCCCGCAGGATCTTCCCGGCCGGGTTGCGCGGCAGCAGCCCGTCCCAGATCACGATCCGCACCGGCACCTTGAACGCCGCGAGCCGCTCGGCCGCGAAGGCGCGGATCTCCGCGGCGCCGGTGCTCGCCCCCTCCGCCAGCGTCACGATGGCACCCGGCTCCTCCCCGAGGGTCGGATGGGGCACCGGCAGCACCACGGCGTCGATCACGTCCGGATGGGCGAAGAGGGCGTTCTCGACCTCGCAGCAATAAATGTTCTCGCCGCCGCGGATCAGCATGTCCTTGATCCGGTCGACGATGGTCAGGAAGCCCTCCGCGTCGACGCGGGCGAGGTCGCCGGTGCGCAGCCAGCCCTCCGAGAACGTCTCGGCGGTGGCCTTCGGGTCCTCCCAGTAGCCGCGGACGACGTTCGGCCCCTTCACGCAGAGTTCGCCGACGCAGCCCGGCGGCAGGTCGTCCCCGAGGGGATCGACGATCCGCACCTCGCAGACCGGCAGGGGCGGCCCGCAGGAATCGGGATGGGCGAGGTAATCCTCGCCCTGGTGATGGGTGAAGGTCGCCGAGGTCTCGGTCATGCCCCA
The DNA here is from genome assembly GCF_054049775.1 of Methylobacterium sp. P5_C11. NCBI lineage: Bacteria > Pseudomonadati > Pseudomonadota > Alphaproteobacteria > Hyphomicrobiales > Methylobacteriaceae > Methylobacterium > Methylobacterium sp. P5_C11. Next base: position 10,287 of record NZ_JBFULS010000009.1, read on the forward strand.
GCCGGTCCCGGGGACGACCCGGGGCAGGGCCTCGCCCAGCGCCCGCACGAGGTCGCCGGCGGCCGGCGCACCGCCATAGGTGACGCCCTCAAGGGTCGGCAGCGGCCGGCCGGCCTCCCGGGCGGCCGTGGCGAGCTGCCACGCGATGGTCGGCACCCCGCCCGCGCTGGTGCAGCCCTCGGCCTCGATCAGGTCGAGGGCCGCGTGCGCGTCCCAGCGGTGCATCATCACCAGCCGGTGGCCGCCGTAGAGCGCCGCCCCGAGGCTCGCGTGGCAGCCGGTGACGTGGAACAGCGGGATCACCAGCAGCGCCGCCCGCTGCGGCGCGGACGGGTCGGGCTTGGGCGGGCTCTCGCCCCGGCGCAGGGCGCTGCGCGCCGCCGAGTATGGATAGGCCATCACCGTGGTGGCGGCCGCCCGGTGGGTGCCGACCGCACCCTTCGGATGGCCGGTGGTGCCCGAGGTGTAGAACAGGGTCGCGTCGTCCTCGGGATCGAGGGCGATGTCGGGCAGGGCTCCGTCGGGCAGGTTCGCCCAGTCCTGCACCGGGCCGACGATGTCGGAGAGCGGGACCGTCCGGGGATCGGGCTCCATCCGGGTGGTGAAGATCCGTTCCGGGGCCGGGCCTTCGGCGAGGTGCGGAGCGATCCGGGCGAAGCGCTCGCCGTCGGCGATCAGCACCCGCGCCCCGGAATGCCGGAGCCCGTAGGCGAGTTCCGGACCGGTCCACCACGCGTTGAGCGGCGTCGCGATCGCGCCGGCGAGCAGGGCGCCGAAGTAGCTCACCGGCCATTCGGGCAGGTTGCGCATCGCGATGGCGACGCGGTCGCCCTTCCGGATTCCGGCCGCCGCGAGCGCCCGCGCCAGGGCGATCGCCGCGCGGGAAAACCCCGTGAAGGTGACGCGCTCGTCGCGGTAGACCACGAAGGTCCGGTCTCCGTGCCCCTGGGCGATCCGGAACAGGTCGCGCAGGGTCGGCGGGGCCTTCACCCAGATCCGGGTCGGCACGCCCCGGATCGCGACCGTGGCGATCTCGAAGGGCGCGCCCCGGCCGGTGAGCCGCGCCTCGGCGTCGCGGAAGGGCAGGGCCGGCCAGCCGGCGGGAATGCGGGGATCGGGGCTCATCGGGCGATCGTCACCCCGCCGTCGACGACCAGCGCCTGGCCGGTGACGAACCGGCCCGCCGGGGAGGTGAGGAACACGGCGGCCCCCGCGATCTCGTCGGGCTCGCCGATCCGGCGCAGGGGGGCGGCGGCCGTGGTGGAGGCCAGCATCTCGGGATCCTCCCACAGGGCGCGGGCGAAATCGGTGCGGATCAGCCCCGGGCAGAGGCAGTTCACCCGGACATTGGCGGGTCCGTATTCCACCGCGTAGTTGCGGGCGAGCTGGAGGTCGGCGGCCTTGGAGACGTTGTAGGCGCCGATCACCGGCGAGCCCTTGAGCGCCCCGATCGAGGAGACGATGACGATCGCCCCGTCTCGCCGCGCGACCATGCCGGGGGCGACCATCTGGATCAGCCAGTGGTTCGACAGGACGTTGTTGTCCAGGATCTTCCGGAACTGGGCGTCCGAGATGTCGGCGAGGGGGCCGTAATAGGGGTTGCTGGCGGCGTTGCAGACCAGGACGTCCACGGGACCGAGCTGCCTTTCCGTCTCGGCAACGAGGGCCTCCAGCTCCGCCTTCACCGAGATGCTCGCCGGGATCGCCACGGCGCGGCCGGCCCCGTGGGCGGCCTCGACCTCGGCGACCACCGCCGCGCAGGCCTCGCGCTTGCGCGAGGAGATCACCACCCGGGCGCCGTGCTCGGCCATCCGCAGGGCGATCGCCCGGCCGATGCCCCGGGAGGAGCCGGTGACGAGGGCGACCTTGCCGGTCAGATCGAACAGGGACATGGCACAGCTCTGCTCTTGTTGGCGCGGCGCACAGGCACCGTCGCCATCTCCATGGCTCCGGTGCGCGCGCATCGGCCCCTGAAGTCCGCGACCGGCCCCCTCTCCCGTGCGGGAGAGGGGACCCGCGTTCCATCCGGCCGCCGAGGGTGTTGCCGGACGTCGCCCATCGTCAGTCCCCCGCCCGCATCGACCGGCGCAGGCGCGCCATACCGGCGAGCCAGCGGTCGGGATCCTCGGCCCGGCGGCGGGCGTATTCGGCCACCTGCGGGTGCGGCAGGATCAGGAAGCGCCCCGCCGCCAAGCCGTCGAGGGCGGCCTCGGCCACCGACTCCGGCGCCAGCACGCCGTCGCGGGCGGCGGCGCTGGCCGTCCCCAGCATGGCGGTGTCGACGCCCTGCGGGCAGAGGGCGGCGACCCGGATCCCGTCCTCGGCATGGGCGATGGCGAGGTGCTCCAGGAAGGCCAGCGCCGCGTGCTTGGTGGCCGCGTACGTGGCGCTGCCGATCTGGCTGAGCAGCCCCGCCGCCGAGACCGTGCCGAGGAACGCGCCCCCGCCCCGTCCGCGCCAGAGCGGGACCAGAACCCGCGCCGCGTGGACATGGCCCATGACGTTGGCCGCCCAGGACCGCGCCCAGCTCTCCGGATCCGCCGAGGTGGCGAGGTCCGGATCGGGATCGCGCTCCAGGATGCCGGCATTGGAGCAGTAGAGGGCGATGGGACCGATCTCGCGCTCGATCCGCGCGAGAACGGCGGCGACAGCCTCCGCATCGCCCACGTCGAGGGCATAGGCCTGTCCGCCGAGCCGGGCGGCTACGGCCTCCGCCCCGGTGCCGTCCCGGTCGAGGGCCACGATCGTCGCGCCGCGCGCCCGCGCGGCCCCGGCGAGGGCTTGGCCGATGCCCCGTGCGGCCCCCGTGACGGCGACGACGCGGCCGGCGAGGTCCACGGCGGGATCCATGCTCACGCCCCCGCCCGCTCGGCGAAGGACCAGGCCGCGGCGGCGAGCTTCGGCACCCGGGCCGCCATGGCGGCGGCGTGCTCGCTCGCGGCGTTGCCGGCCTTGGCGCGGGCCGCCACGCCCTGGAGGATGCCGACCAGCCGGAACAGGTTGTAGGCGAAGTACCAGTCGAGATCGGGCAGGGACGTCCGGTCCGCGGCCCGGCAGTAGAGCGCCACCGCCTCGTCCCGGGTGGGGATGCCGAGCGCCTGAAGGTCGAGGCCGCCGAGCCCGCTGCGCCCGTCGGCCGGCAGTTCCCACTGCATCAGCAGGTAGCTGAAATCGGCGAGCGGGTCGCCGAGCGTCGACAATTCCCAGTCGAGGACGGCGCCGACGCCGCCGTCGCGGGAGAAGATCAGGTTGTCGAGGCGGTAGTCGCCGTGGACGATGGCGGCGCCCTGCTGCTCGGGCACGGTCTTGGGCAGCCACGCGATCAGCCGCTCGACATCCTCCAGGCGCCCGTCCTCGGCGGCGCGGTACTGGCGGGTCCAGCGGTCGACCTGCCGGGCGAAATAGTTGCCGGGCCGTCCGTAATCGGCGAGCCCCGCCGCCTCCGGGTCGATGGCGTGGAGGCGCGCCAGCGTGGCGATCATGCCGGCATAGTGGCGGTGGCGGGCGTGGCGGTCGAGGCCCGGCAGGGCGCCGTCCCAGTGCACGGCGCCGTCCACCGCCTCCATCACGTAGAAGGCCGCGCCGATGACGTCCGGATCCTCGCACAGCGCGAAGGGGCGCGGCACCGGGAACCCCTCGCCGTAGAGGGCGCCGATCACCCGGAACTCGCGCTCCACCGCGTGCGCGGAGGGCAGCAGCGGCCCGAAGGGCTTTCGCCGCAGCACGTAGGCCTGGCCCGGCGTGTCGAGCCGGTAGGTCGGGTTCGACTGGCCGCCGCGGAACTGCTGCACCGTGAGCGGGCCGACGTAGCCGCGGATCTGCCCCTCCATCCAGGCGGCGAGTTTCGCCTCGTCGATCCGGTGGCGCGGCTCGACCGGCTTCAGGCCGGAGAAGACATCCGCGTCGCTCATGCGCCCTCGCGGGCATTGGTGTAGCGCCCGAATTCCAGCCGGGCGATCGAGCGGTTATGGACCTCGTCGGGTCCGTCGGCGAGCCGCAGGGTGCGAATATGCGCGTACATCCTGGCGAGCCCGAAATCCTCCGAGACCCCGGCCCCGCCATGGGCCTGGATCGCGTCGTCGATCACCTTCAGCGCCACCCGCGGCGCCGCGACCTTGATCATGGCGATCTCGAGCTTGGCGCCCTTGGCGCCGACCTTGTCCATCATGTCGGCGGCCTTCAGGCAGAGGAGGCGGGTCATCTCGATGTCGATCCGCGCCTCCGCGACCCGCTGCTCCCAGACCGATTGCTCGCTGATCCGCTTGCCGAAGGCGACCCGGGAGACAAGGCGGCGCGCCATGGCCTCCAGCGCCACCTCCGCGGCCCCGATGGTGCGCATGCAATGGTGGATGCGGCCCGGTCCGAGCCGGCCCTGCGCGATCTCGAAGCCGCGGCCCTCGCCGAGGATCAGGTTCCCGGCCGGCACTCGGACATTCTCCAGGACCACCTCGCCGTGGCCCTTGGGGGCGTCCTCGTAGCCGAAGACCGGCAGCAGGCGCGCGACGCGCACGCCCGGCGTGTCCATGGGCACCAGAATCTGCGATTGCTGCCGGTGGCGGGGCGCCTCCGGATCGGTCTTGCCCATCAGGATCGCGATCCGGCAGCGCGGGTCGCCGACGCCGGTCGACCACCACTTGCGGCCGTCGACGACGTAGTGGTCGCCGTCGCGGCGGATCGACGTGCTAATGTTGGTGGCGTCCGAGCAGGCGACCTCCGGCTCGGTCATCAGGAAGGCCGAGCGGATCGCGCCCGCCATGAGCGGCCGCAGCCACGTCTCCTTCTGGGCCGGGCTGCCGTAGCGGTGCAGCACCTCCATGTTGCCGGTGTCGGGCGCCGCGCAGTTGAAGCATTCCGAGGCGATCCCGACCCGGCCCATCTCCTCGGCGCAGAGCGCGTAGTCGAGGTTGGTCAGGCCGGCGCCGCGGTATTCCACGGTGTCGTGCTCGGGAGAGGGCGGCAGGAACAGGTTCCAGAGGCCCTCGGCCCGCGCCTTCTCCTTGAGCCGCTCCATCGTGGGGGAGGGGGCGGAACTCTCGGCGCGCTCCGCCGCGACCGCGCTGGCGGCAGGCAGGATCTCGGCGGCGATGAAGGCGCGGACGCGCCCGAGCCAGTGCGTCTGGGACTGGGAGAGATTGAAATCCAAGGCGTCCGCTCCCTAGGGTTTTTCCGATGGGTTAGCGCACCAAGCTTGCGCGAGCCGGGCTCCGCGTCTCTCCCTCCTCCTCTGCGGGCGAGGGTGGCCCCTGCGTCAGCAGGAGTCGGGAGAGGGGAGCGGCGCTTCCGAAGGGGGCGGAGCCTTCGTGACGGCCGCAGCAGCCCGGTCCTGCACCGTCGCGCTGCCCCTCTCCCGACCCCCTCCCGGGGGCCACCCTCCCTCCCAGAGGGGGGAGGGGGTTGCCGCGGCTCTGGATGCGCCCCTCACAGATAGGCCGATCCCATCTCGCTGGCGAAACGCTGCGGCGGTCCTTCCCACACGATCCGGGCCTGTTCCAGCACGTAGACCCGGTCGGCGTGGGGGAGCGCGAAGGTGACGTTCTGCTCGCCGAGCAGGACCGTGATCGGCGTGGTCTGCCGCAGCTTCTCCAGCGCCTTCGACAGCAGCTCCAGGATCACCGGGGCGAGGCCGAGCGTCGGCTCGTCGAGGATCAGGAGGCGCGGGCGCATCATCAGCGCCCGGGCGATGGTCAGCATCTGCTGCTCGCCCCCCGACAGGGTGCGGGCGGTCTGGCCCTCGCGGGCCTTGAGGATCGGGAACAGCTCGTAGAGCCAGTCGCGCTGCTTGGCGCTCTCGGCCTTCGGGAAATGCTGGCCGCCGAGGTCGAGGTTCTCGCGCACGCTGAGGTCGCCGAACAGCTCGCGGGTCTCGGGCACCTGGACGATGCCGGCCCGGGCGATGGCGGCGGGCTTCATCCGCGAGAGATCCTGGCCGTCAAACCGGATCGTGCCGGTATGCGGGACGAGGCCCGAGATCGCGTTGAACAGGGTGGTCTTGCCGGCCCCGTTCAGGCCGACCACCGAGACGAACTCGCCCTCGTGGACGTGGATCGCGGCGGAGCGCAGAGCCTGAGCCTTGCCGTAGAGCACGTCGACGTTCTCGACGGTCAACAGCGAGTCGGGCTTGAACGCAGCCTCGGGCCGGGCCGCCGTCTCGATGCTGCCGCCGAGATAGACCCGGCGCACGGTCGGGTCGGCCATCACCGACTCGGCCGAGCCCTCGGCGATGCGCTCGCCGAGATACATGGCGAAGACCCGGTCCACGAGGGCCGAGACGCTCTTCACATTGTGGTCGACGAGGAGCACGGCCTTGCCCTCGTCGCGGAAGCCGCGGATCAGCTCCGAGAAGGCCGCGACCTCGCCGCCGGTCAGGCCCGCGAAGGGCTCGTCGACCAGCACGACCCGCGGATCGCGGGCGATGGCCTTGGCGAGCTCCAGCCGGCGCAGGTCCGCGAAGGGCAGGGTTCCGGGGCGCCGGTCGGCCACGGCGCCGAGGCCGACGCGCTCGGCGATCTCGCGCGCGCGCTTGGCCACGTGCGGGTCGGCGGCCAGCCGGATCAGGCTGTCGGGCAGGAGCGCGAGGCTGATGTTCTCCAGCACCGTCTGCCGCTGAAGCGGGCGGGCGTGCTGGAACACGAGGCCGATCCCGGAGCGCGCCACCCGGTGGGCCGGCATCCCGCCGATCTCGGTGCCGTCGAGGCGGATCGAGCCGGCGCTCGGGCGCTCCAGGCCCATGATCAGCTTCATCACGGTGGACTTGCCCGACCCGTTCGGGCCGATCAGCCCGAGGATCTCCCCGGGCCGCAGGTCGAGGTCGATGTCCTTGACGGCGACGAGGCCGCCGAACCGCTTGGTCAGGCCGCGCACGGTGAGGCAGGGTTCGGCGGTCACGGCGGGGGCGACGGGCTGCAGCGGCGCGGGCCGCACGGCGACGGTCATCGCGCTCTCCGGAGGGATGCGAGGCCAAGCAGCCCCGACGGCACGAACAGGATCACGAGGAGCGCCACCGCGGAGACCACGAAGGTCGAAAGCGCCCCGAGCGGCCGCAGCAATTCGCCCGCCGCGATCAGGAACACGGCGCCCAGAGCCGCGCCCACGATGGTGCGCCGGCCGCCGAGCACCGCCGCGATGATCACCTGCACGCCCACCGCCGTGTCGATCAGCGTGCCGACCGAGGCGGTGCCCATGTAGAAGACCACCAGCCCGCCCGCGAGGCCCGAGAAGGCGGCGCTGACCGCGAAGGCCGCGAGCTTGTGCTTGGCGACGTTGAAGCCGAGCGCCCCGGTCACCACCGGGTCCTGGCCGGCGGCCTGGAGGATCAGCCCCGCGGGCGAGCGGGCGATGGCGGTGAGGATCAGGCCGGAGACCGCCATGAAGCCGAGCGCCAGCCAGTAGTTGGTGTCGGCGTCGATGGAGATGACGTCGGGCACGGTCAGGCCGATTTCGCCGCCGGTGAGGCCGGAGAAGACCACGATCATGTTCTGCAGGAGCAGAACCGCCACCAGGGTGATCAGGCCGAAATAGGGGCCACGGACCTTGAGCGCCGGCAGCGCCAGGGCGAGGCCGCCGACGACGGCGAGCAAGGTGCCGGCCGCGAGGCACCAGGGGATCGGCAGTTCGTAGCGGTTGTTGAGGATGCCGGCGCCGTAGGCCCCGAGGCCGATCAGGAAGGTCGGGCCGAAATTCACCTCGCCGGCGAAGCCGAAGAGCAGGTCCCAGGCCATCGCGAACACGCCGAAATAGTAGGCGATGGTCAGGAGGCCGAGGATGTAGCCGGAGACCCACCAGGGCAGGGTGGCGGCGGCCAGGACGGCGAGGATCGCGATCCATAAGCCGGGGGTGGTGAGGAGCTTCATGGATGAGCCAGACCAGGATCGACCATTACGAATCCGATTGCCCGGTGCGGTACGGACAAGGCGGGGGTCCCCTCTCCCGAGCGGGAGAGAGACAGGGTGAGGGTCGAGTACGATCCGGAGTGGGCGCATCCCTCACCCCAACCCTCTCCCGAGCGGGAGAGGGGGCAGGTCGCGCGACCAGGGGTCACTTGGATGCCGAGCCCGCGCATCACCGCCGCCCAAGCAGGCCCTGCGGGCGCAGGTACATGACCGCGACCAGCAGCAGCAGCGCCGGAATCACCCGGTAGGCGGGCGAGATCAGGTAGGCGGTGGCGGTCTCGAGGTAGCCGACCACGTAGGCGGCGATCAGCGAGCCAGTGACCGACCCCAGGCCCCCCAGCACCACGATCGAGAAGGCGCTCGCGGTGAGCGGCCCCACCGAGTACGAGGAGACGCCCAGGAACATCCCGAGCAGCACCCCGGCGATGCCGGCGAGCAGCCCGTAGATCGCCCAGACCGCCACGTAGATCTTCCCCATGTCGTGGCCGAGCAGCGTCACGCCCCGCGGGTTCATGGAGGCGGCGAGCAGGACCTTGCCGGCCCGCGCCCGGTTCACGAACAGCCACAGCAGGGCGATCACCACCCAGCAGATCACCGCCGTGAAAATCTCGTTCTTCGGCGTTCGCACCCCGGCGATCTCGATCACCCCCTCGACGATCGGCAAGACCGTCTTGGGATTGTCGGTGAAGAAGTAGGCCACCAGCTCCTGGATCATGATGCCCCAGAGCAGCGTGCCGGTGAGCACGAAGATCTCCTTCTCCTCCCTGGGGATCGCCTTGCTGCGCTCGATCGGCGCGACGATGGCGAAGTAGGTGACCAGGGCGCCGACGAGCCCGCACAGCACGCCGATCACCGCCCCCGCATAGGAGCCGAGTCCGAACAGCGCGGAGGCCGCCCAGGCCGCCACCGCGGCCATGACCATCAGCGCCCCGTGCGTGAGGTTGAGGACGCCCGAGACCCCAAAGATCAGGGTGAAGCCCATCGCGCCGAGCGCATAGAGGGCCGAGATGGCGAAGCCGTCGACGAGAATCTGGAGGCCGATCACCGCGCTGCCCGCCCCGGCCTACTGCACGGCCGGCTTGACCGCGGGCGGCAGGACCATGGTCCCGTTCGCCGTCGCCGCCGGCCAGATCGCCACCTGCTTGCCGTTCTGCCACTGCCCGAGCACGCTGGTCATCAGGCCGGGGCCGTACTGGATCGAGTGGGTGAACGGCTCGTCCTTGCCGTAGAACTTCAGGTGCCCGACGGTGCCGACCCAGTCGGTCTTCTCCAGGGCATCGACGAGCTTGTCGGCCTCCGTGGAGCCGGCCCGCTTGATCGCCTCCGCGGTGTAGTAGACGGCGTCGTACGCCATGTAGCCCGCGTAGGAAGGCGCGCCGCCGAAGCGCTTGGTGAAGGCGTCGGCGAACGGGATCGTCTTCTCGGTGAGCGCCACGCCCGGCAGCGCCACGCTGTCGAACAGCACGCCCTGCGTGCCGCCGTTGGTGTTGGCCCAGAAGGTCGAGGAGGTGGCTTGGCCGCTGATGCCGGTCATGGCGATCGGCACCTGCTGGTTCTGCCACTGCACCGTCGGCTGCACACCGACATGGGCGATGCCGGTGACGATCAGGTCGGGCTTGGCCGCTTCGATCTTGTTGTAGATCGGCGTGAAGTCGCCCGTGTCCGGCGAGAAGCGGACATGCTCCACCACCTTCAGCCCGGATCTCGGCAGGCACTCCTCGTAGGCGGCGTCTAGCGGCCGGGTCCAGGCCGCGTCCTCGCTCATGATCGCCGCGGTCTTGGCCTTGAGCGTCCCGACCAGCACCTCCTTGGCCGAGTCGCAGACCGCCTGCGCCAGGGCGTGCGAGGTCAGGTAGCCGTGGAAGGTGTACTTGTTGCGGGCGTAGTCCTTGTGGACGTTGACGCTGATCTCGTTGGAGGCGGCGCCGGGGGTGATCATCGGCGTCTTGAGCCGGGCCGCCCAGGGCATCAGCGCCAGCACCACCTCCGAGATGTAGCTGGCGATGACGAGGTTGACCTTGTCCTCCGAGACCGCCCGCTGGAAGGCGCGGACCGCGTCGGAGGCGGAACTCTTGTCGTCGTAGGTGACGACCTGGATCTGCCGGCCGTCGACGCCGCCCTTGGCGTTGATCTCGTCGGCGGCGAGCTGAACCGCCTGCGGGATCGAGGCTCCGGCCACCGACTGCGCCTCGGCGATCACGCCGATCTTGATCGGGTCGGCGGCGTGCGCGGGTCCCGCGAGCATCGAAGCGACCGCCAGCAACGCGGGCAGCCCGCGCCGGATCTGGGCGCGCCGGGCGACGGCATGCGCGGTCTCGGCCATCGGCATTTCCTCTTCCCTCGTGCCCGAATTTTTTATTCGCGGGCTTGGGGCCGACTGTAGCCGGCGCCCGAGGGATCACAAGGGGCCGGCGGCGTGGGGCGTGTGACGTTTCCGGCCAGTCGTTCGCGCCGGGCTCCGCCCCGGGACGCTGTTGCGGCCCGGCAACGGGAGGCGACGATCCCCGCCGCGGACGGGCGCCCTTCGCCCTCCCGCGCGACCTGCCGGGCGTCGCGCAGGCCAGCCCCAGAACAGGGTCGTGGTGTCGAGATCGTGTCCGGACCGGACTCCTCGGCAGATGCGCCCCGGAGCGTCGGGAAGGGGGACGCGATGCTCAAGGACACGGTGACGGCGGCTCTGGCGGTGATCGCCCTGAGCCAGGGGGGCCAGGCATACGCCGCCGCCGTGACGCAGCCTGGAGAGCAGGTCGGCCTCGCGCCGGGCTTGCCCCTGCCGGAGGGCTTCTACGCCTTCGACACGTTCAGCTGGGGACGGGCCGACCGCCGCGACGCCGCCGAGGTCGGCGTCAACATCCCGTTCCTGATCTACGCGTCGCCGCTCAAGATCCTCGGCGCGCGGATCGAGCCGGTGGTGGCGTTCCCGTCGGTGTTCATCAACACCCACTTCCCGGCCCCGATCCCCAACAAGGAGGTCAGCACCTTCTACACACCGTTCCTGGGCAGCATCTTCGCCTGGAACCTCGGCGGCGGGTTCGGCGTCTCGTACGTCGCGGGCGCCTACCTGCCCTACGGCGACCGCGGCTCGCTGGGCCTGGGACTCCGCGGCACGCCGCTGATCGCGCAGGCCGCGTCGGCGACGATGACCCAGCGCGTCGCCGCCACCTATGTGGGCGACGGCAGCCTCAACCTCTCGGCGATCCTCACCTACAACCGGCCCTTCGACGCGCATGGCCGGTTCGGCGGCCCGGTCGGGGCGGCGATCGGCCCGATCCCGCTGGCGGACCAAGTCAACCTCGACCTCACGGCGACGAAGAAGTTCGGGCCTTTCGAGATCGGCGCCGTGGCCTTCGGCTACACCGACCTGGCGGTGAACCGCCGCGACCGGCTGTTCGCAAGCTTCCAGCGGGACGGCTACATCGCGGCGGGAGGCCTCGTGGGCTACAATTTCGGGTCCGTGATCGTGCAGACTTTCGTGACGCGCGAGATCGTCGCCCGCGACACCCTCAGCCACGCCGGTGATCGCCAGCACAACGAGGAGACCCGGGGCTGGTTTCGCGTGATCGTCCCCTTCCCGGTGGCAGCCGCCGCGTCGGAGCCTGAGATCCGCAGGCATTGATCCCGGCGCCGGTTTCAGGACGCCCACACTGTCCGCCCGCGGGCTTCCGGGCACGGACCGCCGCCCCTACGCTCCGGGTCGATCCGCGTGTCGCGGGTCCGACGGCCTCACACAAGGGCACGGACAGGTGAGGAACGCATGCGCGGACGCGCCCGGGACCGCCCCGGGCCACGGCGCCCTGTCGAGCCGGGGCTCGAACCCATGACCCTGCGTTGGACCCGCCGGCCAGAGGGCTCGACCTGGGGGGATTTCGGCTCCGACGACGAGCGCGGGCGGCTGAATCTGCTGACCCCCGAGAAGGTGCGCCAGGGCGTCGCCGAGGTGCGGGAGGGCCTGACCTTCTGCCTCAGCCTGCCGCTGGACCTGCCGGGCGGCAACGTCCTGAACCCACGCCGCCACCCGCCGCAGATCACCCCGACCCGCCGCGCCAACGGCCGGCCGAACATGAACTTCCCGGTCTGCGAAGAGGTCGAGGGCGCCACCGACGTGATCTGCGACGACCGCGCGCTGATCCACCTGCAATATTCGACGCAGTGGGACTCGCTGGCCCATGTCGGGTCGCTGTTCGACGCGGACGGCACCGGCTCACGCCCGACCTTCTACAACGGCTTCCGCGGCGGCCGGGACATCGTCGGGCCTGAGAGCGTGGCGGCGGCCGACCAGCCGTCCCGCGCGAAGAAACTCGGGATCGAGCGCCTGGCCGAGACCGGCATGCAGGGCCGGGCCGTGATGATCGACCTGCGCGCCCATCTCGGCGACGCCAAGACCCGGGTGGGCTACGACCAGCTCGCCCGGATCCTGGAGGCCGACGGCGTCGTGGTGGAGCCCGGCGACATGGTTTGCCTGCACACCGGCTTCGCCGAGCGGCTGATCGCCATGGGCGGCGAGCCGGACCCGAAGCAGGTCCACAATCTCTGCGCCGGGCTCGACGGGCGGGATCCGCGCCTGCTCGACTGGATCACTCGCACCGGCCTGTGCGCGCTGATCGCCGACAACTACGCGGTGGAGGCCTACCCGGCGGGTCCCGGCCCCGCCTGCTGCGCGACGCTGCCGCTCCACGAGCACTGCCTGTTCAAGCTCGGGGTCAATCTCGGCGAGCTGTGGCACCTGACGCCGCTCGCCGATTGGCTGCGCGCCCACGGCCGCAACCGCTTCCTGCTCACCGCCCCGCCGCTGCGCCTGCCCGGCGCCGTCGGCTCGCCGACGACGCCGATCGCGACGGTCTGAGGGCCGGGTCGGCCCAAGGCACGATCTTGGGGCCGGCCGGATCAGCCGAGGACGGCGGACGTGGCGTCGGCGCGCGGCGCATCGCCGTTCGGCTCCGCGGCCGCCTGGGGCGCCCCGGCACGAAGGACGGCACGCTCGCGGAAGTGCGGGATCGCCGCCTCGAATACGGCCTCGGCGGCCGCCCGGTCGCCCGCCGCCACGGCGTCGCGCAGCCGCGCCACCCAGGCATCGAGCCGGTCCCGGTCGGCGAAGACCGGCCGCGCCGCCATCACCCCGTCGATGCCCGGCAGGGCGATCCGGGGCTCCTCGCGGGCGAACAGGATCTCGTTGAGCCGCTCGCCGGGCCGGGCGCCGGTATAGGCGATCTCGATCTCCGCGCCGGGCTCGAAGCCGGCCAGCCGGATCATCCGCTCGGCGAGGTCGGCGATCCGCACCGGCTGGCCCATCTTGAGCACGTAGACCGCGGCGCGCTCCGCGCCCGCCCGGGCCTCGCCGTCGGCGTGGGAAGCCGCCGTCAGCACGAGGTCGCAGGCCTCGCGCACGGTCATGAAGTAGCGGACCATGTCGGGGTGGGTGACGGTCACCGGGCCGCCGCGGGCGATCTGCGCCTTGAACACCGGCACCACCGAGCCCACGGAGCCCAGCACGTTGCCGAAGCGCACGGCGATCAGCCGGGTCGCGGGGCTGGCCTGGGCCAACTGCTCCGCGTCGAGGGCCTGGGCGACCATCTCGGCGAAGCGCTTGGTGACCCCGAGCTGGGACACCGGCTCGATCGCCTTGTCGGTGGAGATCATCACCAGAGCGCGGGCGCCGGCCGCCACCGCGGCCTCGGCGACGTTGATCGAGCCGAACACGTTGGTCTTGATACCCTCCTGCCAGTCCCGCTCCAAGTAGGGCACCTGCTTGAGCGCGGCGGCATGGAGCACGTAGTCCGGCCGGAACGCCGCGATCACCGCGCGCGTCCGCTCCCGGTCGCGGATATCGGCCAGCACGCCGGTCACCTCCGCCTCCGCGGCCAGGATCGCCGGGTGGCTGAGGATGCCGTGGAGCGCCGGCTCGGAGGATTCGAGCACCAGCACGGCGGCGGCCCCAAAGGCGACAGCCCGCAGGCAGATCTCCGAGCCGATCGACCCGCCGCCGCCGGTCACCACGACCCGGCGGCCGGCGAGGAACGCCTCCAGGCGCGGCCGGTCGATCGCCACGGTCGGCCGCAGCAGCAGGTCCTCGATCTCCAGGGGCGCCAGTTCCGGCCCCTGCAGGCCCTCGCCGAGGCCGACCACCCGGGCGAGGGGCAGGCCGAGGCGCCGGGCGCGGGCGATCAGGTCGTCCGGCGCCGCCTCCGGCACGAGGGCGCTCGGAGCCGCCACCAGCCGCCGCACCGGCTCGCCGCGGCCTGCGAGGTCGGCGACCACGCGCTCGAGATCCGGGAAGCCGCCCAGCACCGGCACGCCGCGCATGAACTGGCCGCGCTCGTCCGCCCGGGGCGACAGGATGCCCCGCGGCGCGAGTTTCCGCACAGAGCCCGCCTCGATCGCCCGGATCAGCACGTCGATGTCGGCGCCGCGCCCGAGGAGCAGCGTCGGGACCGTGGCGGCCCGGGCGCTCGACTGCCGGGAGCGGGTGTCCTTGAGGTAGCGGAACGCGAGCCGCGTGCCGCCCAGGAAGAAGATCTGCAGGACCCAGTAGAGCAGGATCGCGATCTTGCCGAAGAAATAGAACCCGTACAGGTCGGACGAGACCAGGACCCAGTCGGTCACCAGGAGCGCCAGCGCCAGCACGCTCGCCGCCCGGACGATCCCGGCGAGATCCTGCAGCGAGGCGAAGCGCCACTTCGTCCGGTACAGCCCGAAGCGCCCGTAGACGAGGCCGGCGAAGAGCAGGAACGGCGGCAGCAGCAGGGGCAGGGCGTGCAGGCGCTCGGCGAGCATGCCGCCGTGGAAGCGGAACAGGAAAGTGAGCACCACGGCGGCAGCGGTCGCCGCGAGGTCGTGGGCCACCATCACCGCGGTCTTGTAGAGGCGCTGCTGCATCGGGTGCCGGATGGGATGCCGCGGGGTATCCGCCGCGGCACCGGCCCTGTCAACGCGCGGTGCCGGCCCCGCGCCACACGGACGCGCGACCGGCGAGAGACCTACCTGACCAGGCTGCCGCCGAACCCGGACTTGAAGTTCTTCTGATACGTGCGGCCCTTCACCGGATCGGCCTTGTCGACCATCAGAATTTTCACGCGTTCGTTAAAGTCTTCCGTGGTCACAATCTGCGCCCGGCCGGTGATCAAAATTCTGGCCATCATTTCCTCCGCATGGTTGCCCAGGGCACAGGATTGCGCGGAGGGTCTCTTTGACTTGGGGCGCGTGCGGCCGATTACAATCGGAACGCCCTCCGAATTGCCGGGCTCAGGTCAGCGCCCGGGCCGCGGCGCCGGCCGCATCGTCCACACGGTCGATGTCCGGGGCCTCGATATGCCGGTACCGGGCCTGGATCAGCCCGAAGGCCCCGAATGCCACGTGGCCCGCCGCGGCGAGCCCGAGCAGCACCCAACCGTAGGGCTGTGCGCGCAGCAGCGCGAAGGCCTCGGCCAGCCCCTTGGCGTCCGACGAGCGCTGATGCCACGCCGCCGCCACGAGGAACCCGCCGATGATCAGGAAGGCCAGGCCCCGCGCCGCGTAGCCGAACCGGCCGATCGGGCCGGCCCAGCGCGCGCGGGCCTGCGCGTCGAGGGCGAGGCGGTCGGTGACGTCGCCGCGCCAGGCCTTGCCGAGGAAGCCGAATCCGCCCCCGACGATGGCGAGGCCGCCGAGAGCCACGAGCCAGCGGCCGAAGGGCTTGCCCAGGAGCCACGCGGTCCAATCGTGCATGCCGTCGCCGCCGCCCATGCCGAGTCCGAGGCTCAGCGAGGCCGCGCTGGCGGCGAGGCCGAGGTAGAGCGCGGCGCTGATCAGGTGGGCGCCCCGCACCGCGAGGCCCTTGGCCGACGTGCCCCGCCGGTCGGCATCGGTGATGCCCTCCACGAGGCGCCAGAGGGCGAAGCCGAGGAGGCCGAGGGCGATCAGTCCGACGATCGCGGCACCGAACGGCCCGGCGAGCACGGCGCGCAAGGCGTCCTTGCTATCGCCGGCCCGACCGCCGTGCCCGAGGGCCGCCAGCAGGGCCAGGCCGCCGACCACGATGTAGACCGCGCCGCGGGCGCCGTAGCCGAAGCGGGCGATGCGCTCGATCGTGTTGCGACCGCCGGGAAGGGCTCTCATCGGCGGCACCGGGCGGCAGGGGAACGGGGGTTCGACACGGGGGGCATCCGGTGACGCGGGACCCATCAACGCCCGGCGGCGCGCGCCCGATCCGTTGCCGGCGCAAAGATCCGGACCCCCTACATCGGCGTCCGGTCGGCCCGTCCGGCGAGCGACACGTAGAAGCCGAGCCCGTCCTGGGCCGGCAGGGTCTGGAGGCGCTCGATCAGGCCGCGGCGCTTCGCGTCGAGGAGCAGGCGGCCGGCCGGCTGGAACAGGGTCTCGCCCCCGCCCGCCGGGGGCGGATCGAGCCGGATCGCCACGGTCTTGCCCTTGGCGAAGCGGCTGCGCTCCAGCATATCCTTGAGGGAGGCCTCGGCGGTCGCCCGGTTGGCGCCGCGCAGGTCGAGCACCGAGTCGGCGTCGGTCACGCCGAGGGAGCCGCGCAGCTTGGCCGCGTAGAAGTCTTCGAAATGGGGCAAGTCTCGGTGCCTTGATGCGTCGCCGTTCGATGAGGTGGGGTGTGGGCGGTCAGAAGGCGAGGCCACGATAGATGTCGCGCACCGGTACCGCGCCGTCGAGTTCCGGCAGCGACAGGGTGCCGTCGAGCCCGAGGGCCGCGACGCTCCAGTCGTCCCCCGCGCGCCGCCAGACCTCGACCCGCGCCTCGTCGGAATAGACGATCAGCAGCACCGCGAGGCTCGGCACGGTCCGGTAGAAGTCGATCTTGCGGCCGCGGTCGAGGCTCATGGTCGAGGGCGAGAGCACCTCGGCGACGAGGAGCGGATCCGCGGCGTAGCCCTCCGGCAGCAGCGGCCCGCACCGCACCACCACGTCGGGGATCGGCGCGAAATCGTCCATGGCGGCGCTGAGGATCCCGAGACCCGGCAGGGCGCGGCAGCCCCTGCCGTCAGCGAGATCGCCGATTCGGCGGATCAAGTTGGCGGCGATCGCCTGATGCCGCTCCCGCGGCGGCGCCATCAGCATCGGCTCGCCGTCGAGCAGCTCCCAGCGCTCGTGCTCGGGCCGGCTCTCCATCCAGAGCCTGAACTCGGACACATCCATCCGCACGTCGTGCTTCGCGGCCAGAGCCATCGCCGATCCCCGATCTCGACCCGATGGTAGCACCGGGCCGGCCGCCCGCAACAGCACCGGCTCAGACGGCCACCCGGGCGCGGGCGTCGCCTCGCCGCAGGGCGCCCCCGCGCTCCGGACGGGCGATCGCGTCGTCCGGTCCGGCGACCCGCATCGTCCAGCCCACATCCGCGCGCCGGACCGCGATCCGAGATGCGATCGGGTCCACGATCAGGCGGGACCGGAGGCCATGGCGGCCCCGATCGCGACCGGGAGAGGCTCACGGCGCGGCCATCCCGGAGACGGGCTCAGTCGACGCCGAGCCGGGCCGCCACGACGGTCGCGCCGGCCTCCAGGAACCGCTGCGGATCCACCGGCTCGCCGTCGATGCGGGTTTCGTAATGCAGGTGCGCCCCGGTGGAGCGCCCCGTCGAGCCGACGGCGCCGATCACGTCGCCCGCGGCCACGCGCTGCCCGGGGCGCACCGCGATACGGGCGAGATGACCGAACCGGGTGGTCAGGCCGTGACCGTGGTCGATCTCGACCATGTTGCCGTACCCGCCCGCAGCCTCGGCGGTAACCACCCGGCCCGGCGCGGTGGCGCGGGCGGGCTCGCCGTACTCCGCCTTCAGGTCCAGCCCGGTATGCAGGGCGAATCCCCGGGTGAAGGGGTCGAGCCGCGTGCCGAACGGGCTCGACACGGTCGAGGCCCCGCGGATCGGCCGGCCCAGGGGCAGGGTGGCGGCGAGGCGGCGCAGGCGCTGGCCGTCGTCGAGCGTCCGCCGCGCCAGGGCGAGGCCCTCCGCGAAGCCGGCGCCGTCCAGGACGCGACCGTCCAGGGGGACCAGCGGCCCGCCGAGACCCGCGGCCGGGGCCGGGGTGTCGAAGCGGTCCGGATCGAGGCCGGTGCGGCCGATCAGCCCGCGCAGCCGCCGCACCGCGTCGCCGGCGCGGGCGCCGAGATGGGCAAGGCGCTCGCCCTGCGCCGCCTGCACGCCCTCGAGGCGCGCCGCGAGCCGGATCAGCCCAGTCTCCACCTCGCGGGCGCTGCGGCGGGGCAGGGGATGGGTGGTGGGCCGCTCCGCGGCTGCGTCCCCGGACGGACGCAGGAGCAGCCCGTCTTGGACCGAATCTGGCGGCGCGTCGAACGGATCGGGCAGCGCGCCGGTCGTGAGGGGGTCGGTGGTCAGGGGGTCGGTCTGGGCCTGCCGTTCGAGGCCGGCGAGGGCTGCCATGCGCCGTTCCAGCTCGGCCTGGTGCGCCAGGGCGGCCGCGACCCGATCGGCCAAGCCCGCCTCGCTCCCGGCCCGGTCGTCCCGGTCATGGTCGAGGCGGTCCTGCAGCTCGCCGATGCGCGTCTCGTAGGCGTCACGCAGGGCCGTCTGCCGCGCGACGAAGCCCGCGAGCACGTCGTCGTGGAACACGATCAGGTAGGTGGCACCGGACGCCCAGACCAGCGACAGAGCCAGGCCGGCGGCGAGCCAGGCGGCGGCCCTGTGCGGCCGGGAGCGCGAAAGCAAGGTCTGAGGATGCATCGGGACGGCCCCGGGGGGAGCCGCCATTCAGACCCCAGTAGGGTTAAGGATCCGTCGCGCCCGGGCAGCGGCCGGTCAGGGCAGGGCGCGGGCGGCGGCCAGCACGGCCTCGGCGTGGCCCGGGACCTTCACCTTCGGCCAGATCCTCGCGATGCGCCCCTCGCGGTCGACCAGCACGGTGGTGCGCTCCACGCCCATGTACTTGCGCCCGTACATGCTCTTCTCCACCCAGACGCCGTAGGCTTCGAGCACGCCCTTGTCCTCGTCGGCGGCGAGCGGGAAGGTCAGCCCGTACTTGGCGCAGAACTTGTCGTGGCTCTTCACCGGATCCGGCGACAGGCCGATCACCGTGGCGTCGGTCTCCGCGAAGGCCGGCAGCAGACCGTTGAAGTCCTGGGCCTCCAGGGTGCAGCCGCTCGTGTCGTCCTTCGGGTAGAAGTAGAGCACGACTTTGTGACCTTTGAGCGCGGACAGTCCGATACGCCCTCCGCCGGAGGCGGGCAGGTCGAAATCGGGCGCGCGTTCCCCCTCTGACAGCGGCATCGTGCCTTCCTTTCGGCCGATTGATGATGTGCAACTGATCTCGGGCGCGGCCCCGAGCGATTGCGCCGCGCACGTCCGAGCCAAGCCCGGAGTCGCGGCCGCTGTAAAGCGCGGACGCGCTTCAATCCACCGGCCGCGGTGCCCGAGGGCGCCGCGCGCAGAGACCCCGGAACAAAGGTCCCGATGGCGGACGAGACAACGTCGGCATGCAGGCCTCGGGGGAGGGCGCGGCGCGTGGGTGGCGTCTGCCTCGCGAGCGCCCTCGCGCTGGTGCTGCTCCTCGGCGGCGGGATCGGGCTCGTGGCCCTGCGCCTGTCGAACGGGCCGCTGCAGATCGATGGCCTGTCGCGGCGCGTCGCGGCCGCGGTCGCCGAGCGGATCGGCCCCGGCTGGAGCATCGGGATCCGCGGCAGCAGCCTGGAACTCGACCGCGAGAACGCACTGAGCCTGCGCTTCTCCGGCCTCGACATCCGCAACCCGCAGGGCGACCTCGTGGTGCGCGCGCCCCTGGCGCTCGTCAGCCTCGATCTCTGGGGCCTCCTGCGGCTCAACCTCCAGCCCCGCTCCATCGAGTTCCGCGAGACGCAGACCACCGCGCTGCTGCACCGGGACGGCTCCATCGCCTTCGCCGCCTCGGAGGCCAACCATCCGGTCGATGTCGCCCCGCACACGCCGCCGAGCGTGGACGGGGTGCGGGGCACCGTCTCGCCGCTCTCGGCCGCCATCGCGTCGATCTTCGGGGTCGTCCTCGATCCGGGCGGCGTGGTCGGCGCCCTCGACCGCGCCCGCGTCACCGACGCGCGGCTGCGGCTGATCGACGAGGACGGCCACGAGCGCGCGGTGTTCGCGCGGGTCAACGGGCTGTTCGGGCGCGATCCGGTCAACGGCACGCGCAATTTCGAGCTGCGGCTCGACGGGCCGCACGGGGAATGGCGTTTCGGCGGCGCGCTGCGCGACGGCGGCGAGGGACAGGTGCGTTCGGGGGTCATCACCCTGGACGATCTGCCGGTGACCGACCTCCTGCTGCTCTCGGGCCAGTCCGGCCTGCCGCTGACCACGGACCTCAAGGTCTCGGCCCGCGCCGATGTCAGCCTCGCGGCCGGTCGCATCACGACGATGAACGCCAAGCTCCACACCGGCGACGGCACGTTCCTGATCGAGGAGAAGGACTTCAACCCCGTCACGGTCGACAGCGTCGACGCCGCCCTGGACTGGGACGAGGCCGGCCGCGTGATGTCGCTCTCCGGCCTGGACTATCGCGGCGCCGGGAATGCCGTGCACCTGGCCGGGGCGTGGAAGGGGAGCCCCCCGGATGCGCCGACGACCTGGACCGCGACGCTGGCGAGCCGCGACGCCATCCTGCGCGGGGCGACGCCGCAGGACGCGCCGGTGAAGATCGATGCGATGGAGGCGCAGCTCTCAGGCCGCGACGGCGGCATCGCCATCGAGGCGCTCAACCTCGCCGCGCCGGGGGTGACGGGCACGATCACCGGGACGATCGGCACGACGGCCGACGATGGCGGCCTCAACCTCCACATCGTCGGCCATGACGGCGAGGTCCGGACCGGGCTGCGCCTGTGGCCGGAACACATCGCGCCGCCGGCCCGCACCTACCTGGTGGACCAGCTCCGGCGCGGCCGGGTCGATTCCGTCGACATCAAGGTGAAGATGTCGGGTGCGGTCCTGGCCGCTGCGACCCGGGGCGATCCGGCCCCGGACGATGCGGTCCATATCGACTTCCACGTCTCGGACGCGGCCATCGACGTCACCGCCGACGCGCCGCCGGTGACCAAGGGCAACGTCGTCGGCGTCATCACCGGGCGCTCGACCACCGTGCGCAACGTGACCGCCGAGGTCCACGGGCCGGACGGGCGGGGACTGGCCATCTCGGATGGCAGCTTCGTCATCCCGCAGATCACCCCGGACCGGGTCGTGGCGCAGATCGGCATGCGGCTCTCCGGCGGTGCCGACGGGATGGCCTCGGTGCTCCAGGCCAAGCTGTTCAAGAGCGTGATGAGCGTCGATCTCGACCCGGCCACGATCAAGGGCAGCGCCGACATGCGGGTCGACTTTCCCCTCGACCTCAAGCACATCCCCGACCTGCCCGACCTGCCGGTGACCCTGACCGGAACCCTGGCCGACCTCTCGGTCGACAAGGTGATGGGCAAGGACCGGCTGGAGGCCGGCAAGTTCTCCCTGTCGTACGACCGCGGCGCCTTCGGGCTCAAGGGCGACGGCCGGGTCGCGGGCGCCCCGATCTCCGTGGACCTGCGCCAGCCCAAGGTCGGCCAGCCGGGCGAGGCGGTGGTCAACGTCCTGCTCGACGATGCGGTCCGGGGCCGCAAGGGTCTGCCGACCGCGCCGCAGCTGAGCGGCACGATCCCGGTCCGCGCCGTGGTGCCGATCGGCCGACCTGGCAGCGGCAAGCCGCCGATCCGGGTCGAGGCGGATCTAGCCAAGGCCGGGATCGACGGGCTGGTCCCGGGGCTGACGAAGCCCCCGGGCAAGCCAGGCCGCCTGAGCTTCACCCTGGTCGACAGCGGCCAGGCCCTGGAGCTGCGCGACGTCACCTTCGATGCCGGGCCGGCGACGGCGCGCGGCAGCGTCTCGATCACCCCCGAGGGCGGCCTGGAGCGGGCGGATTTCACCGGCGTCAAGCTGTCCCCCGGCGACGACCTGCGGGTGAGCCTCGACCGGACCGGCAGCGGCTACAAGGTCGTGGTCCGGGGCGCGGTGGCCGATGCCCGGCCGTTCCTGAAATCGCTGGGCGCCCCCGAGGCGAAGGGCGGCCGCGAGCCGAAGGACGCGAACCCGAAGGATATCGACGCCGACATCCAGGTGCCGATCGTTACCGGCTTCAACGAGGAGGCCCTGACCGGCGCCAACCTGAAACTCTCCCTGCACGGGAAGACGCTGCGCGCCGCCACCATCTCAGGGCGCTTCCGGACCTCGCCCTTCGCCGCCACGGTCACCCGGGGCGAGCGCGGCGTGCCGACCCTCGCGGTGGAGACGGCCGATGCCGGCGCGACGCTGCGGTTCGTCGACGTGTACCGGCGGATGTATGGCGGGCGGCTCACGGCCGGGATCGGCCTCAACGACGGCCCGCAATCCGGCGTCGTACAGATCCGCGACTTCATCCTGCGCAACGAGCCGGCCCTGTCGAGCATCATGGCGCAGGGGCCGGAGCCGGCCGAAACGGACGCGGCCCGCGGTCGCCGGGTCGCCCCGGGCCGGGGCGCCGGCGACGTCACCTTCGACCGCATGCGCGCCAATTTCGTCCGCACCGGCACCCGCGTCGATTTCAGCGACGCGGCGATCTCGAACGCCGCCATGGGCTTCACCCTGTCGGGCTGGCTCGATACCGGCCGCGAGCGCACCGACATGACCGGCACCTTCGTGCCGCTCTACGGGCTGAACAACGTCGCCTCGCAGCTGCCGCTCCTCGGGCCGCTGCTCGGCGGCGGCCACAACGAGGGCCTGTTCGCGGTGAATTTCCGCGTCTCCGGCAAGCTCGCCGCGCCGGACGTGAGCGTGAACCCGCTCTCGGCGATCGCCCCGGGCTTCCTGCGCAAGCTGTTCAGCGCCGGCGGCGGACCCTTCGCGGACGGCTTGCCGGGCGTGCAACAATAGGCCGGTGCGGCCGCGGTCCGATCTCGCGCCGCCTGCGACGATTCTCGACGGCGCGCAACGGCGGTGGGGCCGGCCTCCGCCCGGCGGGATTGCCTCGCTTTGCGCGCGGGCCTCTCCCGCCGTCGACGGCACAGGGCACGAAAAAGCCCGGCGCGGCGGACCGCACCGGGCTGAAACCGAAGCCGGATGGCGGGAAGGCCTACTTCTCCACGAAGGCCTTCTCGATCACGTAGTGACCGGCCTCGCCGTGGTTGCCCTCCTCGTAACCGAGGCCCGAGAGCAGCTCGCGGGTGTCGCGGATCATGTCGGGGCTGCCGCACAGCATGAAGCGGTCGTTCTCGATCGACATCTCCGGCAGGCCGATATCCTCGAACAGCTTGCCCGAGACCATCAGGTCGGTGATCCGGCCGCGGTTACGGAACGGCTCGCGGGTCACGGTCGGGTAGTAGATCAGCTGCTTCGAGATCATCTCGCCGAGGAACTCGTGCTGGGGCAGCGTCTCGGTGATCGTCTCGCCGTAGGCGAGTTCCTGCACCTGCCGGCATCCGTGGACCAGCACGACCTTCTCGAAGCGCTCGTAGGCCTCCGGATCCTTGATGATCGACAGGAACGGCGCGAGCCCGGTGCCGGTGCCGAGCAGGTAGAGGTTCTTGCCCGGCAGGAGGTTGTCGAGGACCAGGGTGCCGGTCGGCTTCTTGCCGACGATGATCGGGTCGCCGACCTTCAGGTGCTGCAGCTTCGAGGTCAGCGGGCCGTCCTGGACCTTGATCGAGAAGAACTCCAGCTCCTCCTCGTAATTGGCCGAGACCACCGAGTAGGCGCGCAGCAGCGGCCGGCCCTCGACTTCCAGGCCAATCATGGTGAACTCGCCGTTGCGGAAGCGGAACGCCGGATCGCGGGTCGTGCGGAACGAGAACAGATTGTCGGTCCAGTGGTGCACCGACAGAACGCGCTCCTCGTAGAACTTGCTCATCGACGGATCAGTCCTCGAATCCTCTGATGCTCGGCTCACGGTCCCGACGATTCGGGGTCCGTGGTGCGGCGGATCCCCGCCGCCCCGCTCGGGCGGGGGTGGATCCTCGGCGACAGAGCCCGCCCGGATCCGGATGACAAACACACGTGCGCTGCTTCTTTCGCAGTTGCAGCACGCCCGTCAAGGCGTGCCGGGATCACACCCACGAAAGAAGTGAACGACCTGGAATCGTTCGAATATTTAGCGTCCTCGGAGAATGTCTGCAGCACCGCTCCGGACATGGGAGGGTTGCCGCCGGCCGCCCCCCCGGTGCGATCAGCCGGCCGGGCCGGGCCGGAGCGGCTTCAGCCCGGCCTCGATCTCGGCCCGGCGTGGCTCCAAGAATGGCGGCAGGGCGAGGCGCTCGCCCAGGGTCTCCAGGGGCTCGTCGGCGGTGAAGCCAGGGCCGTCCGTGGCGATCTCGAACAGGATGCCGTTGGGCTCGCGGAAGTACAGGCTGCGGAAGTAGTAGCGGTCCACCGGCCCGCTGGTCGGCACCCGCGCCGCCCGGAGCCGGTCGGCCCACGCCTCGTAATCCGCGTCCGGGATGCGGAAGGCGACGTGGTGGACGGCGCCGGCCCCCTGCCGGGCCGGCGGGGAGGGGTCGGCCTGGAGCTGGACCTCCGCGGCGGGGCCGCCATCACCCATGGCGTAAACGGCCACGGGTCCTTCCGGCGTCTCGAAGGCGCGCACCCGGCGCAGGCCGAGCACCGCGGTCAGCACCGCCGCGGTGCGGTCCGGGTCCGGCACGGCGAGGCGGATCGGCCCGAGACCGCGGATCTGGTAGGCCGCCGGCACGGGTGAGCCGTCCCAGGGGTGCTCCGGCCCGGTGCCCCCATCGTCCACGAGGGCGAGGCGCTGGCCTTCCGGATCCTCGAAATCGAGGGTCAGGCGTCCGTCGCGGGCGGTGGGCTCCGCCGCGACGATCCCGGCCTCGCGCAGCCGGGCATGCCACCAGGCCAGCGCGCCTTCGCCGGGCACGCGCAGATGCGTGCGCGTGATGCTGTTCGATCCGCGCCGCTCCCGGGGCGCCGGCCAGTCGAAGAAGGTGATGTCGGTCCCGGGGCTCGCGAGCCCGTCAGCATAGAACAGGTGATAGGCCGAGACGTCGTCCTGGTTCACCGTCTTCTTCACGAGGCGCAGGCCGAGCGTGCCCGTGTAGAACGCGACGTTCTCGGCCGCGCGGGCGGTCACCGCGGTGAGGTGGTGGATGCCGGTGAGCTGCATGTCGATCCCGGGTCTGACGCCGATGCGCCTCAGGTAAGGATCCGCAGCGCCGTTGCGAGGACGGCGCCGTCGCGGAACGGAGCCGGTGTCGCCCGGCCGGGGCGCGTGGGAGCCCGAACGACGCCTGCACCGACCGGTTCGACATCCCGGCGTCGGCCGTCTGGGTCGGCTGCGCCCCGCGCGGGGTCCGGAGGCGGCGACCTGCGGGCCAGATGGCGAAACCACGGCCCCCGGTCCCATCGCCGCCGAAGCCGTCGATGGCTTCAGGGCTCTACGGTCACCGGTCGAAGCCTTCGGTCGATGCGGCCCTCGACGTCATCGCGGGCGGCGGGGCGCCGAACGACGGGCGCCCCATACGCGGTCCGCTGCGCCTGAAAAGACGGCCGCGCGCCCTGGGACGCGCGGCCCGCCCCTCAGAGCCCGACCGGCCGGCCGGCGGCGACGACCAGCATCCGGCCGTCCGCGAAGGTACGGGCGGCGGCGCGGCGGATGTCCGCCTGGGTCACGGCCGCCACCATGGCGTTGCGGCGCGCGATGTAGTCCATGCCCAGTTCCTCGAAGGCGATCTGCACCAGCTGGTGGGCGATCTTGGTCGAGGTGTCGAAGCCGAGGGCGTAGGAGCCGGTCAGGTAGTCCTTGGCCTTCTGCAGCTCGTCGTCGTCCGGCCCGTCCGCGATGAGCCGGCCAATCTCGTCGCCGATCACCGAGAGGGCCTCGCCAACGCGCTCGTTCTTGGTGGCGGTGTAGCCCCAGGTCATCGCGGCCGAGCGGTGGCTGACCAGCGAGGTCCCCACCGAGTAGGCCAGCCCGCGCTTTTCACGCACCTCCTGGAACAGGCGGGACGTGAAGGCGCCGCCGCCCAGGATGTGGTTCAGCACGTAGGCCGGGATGAAGTCCGGGTCGCGCCAGGGCACGCCGGCCATGCCGAACCGGATCACCGACTGGGGCACGTCGAGGTCGACGACGATGCGGCGGCCGAGATCCTGGACCTCCGTCCGTGGCACCGCCGTCAGCGCCCCGGCCTCCGGCAGGGCGCCGAAGGCGCGGTTGAGGCCCTCGGCCAGCTGCTCGGCGCCGATGGCGCCGACCGCCGCGACCTTCACCCGGCCGCGGCCGATGATGCGGGCATGCATCGCCAGCAGGTCGTCCCGGGTGATCGCCGCGACGCTCTCCACGGTGCCGGAGGAGGGGCGGGCGTAGGGATGGCCGGCGAACGCCTCCGTGAAGAAGCGGCGGGAGGCGAGGACGCCCGGATCGTTCTGCTGGTAGCGCAGGCCGGCGACGATCTGGCCGCGCACCCGCTCGATCGCGTCGGGGTCGAGGCGAGGCTTGGCCAGCGCCAGGGCCAGGAGGGCGATGCCCTCGTCGGCGTGCTTGACGAGCATCTTCAGCGAGCCACCGACCGCGTCGGCTCCGGCATGAAACGATAATTCGATCGCCCGGGCGGCGAGCTGCTCCTGGAACAGGTCGGAGGTGAGGTCGCCCGCCCCCTCGTCGAGGAGCCGCGCCAGCATCTGGGCGCAGCCGGCCTTGCCCTCCGGGTCCTGGGCGGCACCGCCCTCGAAGGTGAAGGCCAGGGCGATCATCGGCACCACGGGGGATTCGACGTGCCACGCCTCGATGCCGGGGGCGGTCGTCACCGGCAGCGCCGTCGTGGGCGAGTTAGCGGCGGGGGCGGCGGTCTCGACCAGAGTCTCGGCCAAGCTCATGGGAACCTCGTGTCTCTTTCTCGGGCGACGGCGGAGCGGGCCAGGGCTCCCGTTCGGCACACGCCCCGTTCCGGCCCTCCGAGGGGCCGGGCGGGACGCGCCGGGGGCTACTCGGCGGCCATCGCGACCGGGGCGTCCGGATCCTGCGCCTTGGTCAGGTAGCCGGTCACCGAGCGGGCCGGCGTCAGCCAGCGCTCGGCGGCGGTCTTCAGGCGGTCCTGCGTCACCGCCTCGATGTCGGTCGGCCAGCGGCGGACCTCCTCGATGGTCTCGCCGATCGCCAGCGCCGAACCGTAGATGCGCGCCAGCGACGACTGGCTGTCGGAGGAGTAGACGGTCTCGGCCACGAGGCGGGTCTTGGCGCGCTCGATCGCCTCGGCGTCGAGGGCCTCCGACGGCGCGCGGCGCAGCACCCGGTCGACGGCCTCCTCCAGCTTCTCCAGGGGCACGCCCTCGGCGGGCACGGCGTAGACGGAGAAGCGGGTGTCGTCGATCGCCGAGCCCATGTACCAGGCGCCGGCATTCACCGCGAGACCGGTCTCCATGACCAGCTTGCGGTAGAGGTACGAGGTCGAGCCGCCGCCCAACACCTCGGCGAGGAGCTCGAGGTCGTGGCAGCCGCCGTCGCGGGCGGTGATGCAGGACGGGGTCAGGTAGAGCCGCTGCAGCGTCGGCTGCTCGACCTTCGGGTCGGCGACGGCGACGCGGCGCAGGGCCTTCGGCTCCGGCTCCCGCGCCCGCAGGCGCTCGGGCCGGGCACCCTGGGGCGTCACGCGGCCGTAGGTGTCCTCGGCGAGGCGACGCACCTCGTCCGGGGTCACGTCGCCGGCCACCACCAGGATGGCGTTCTCGGGGGTGTAGAAGCGCTTGTAATAGGCCAGCGCGTGCTCGCGGTTCAGGCCCTCGATCTCGTGCATCCAGCCGATGATCGGGATGCCGTAGGGATGGTGCACGAACAGGCCGGCGGCCATCGCCTCGGAGAGCTGGGCGGAGGGGTCGGTCTCGACCCGCATGCGCCGCTCCTCCAGCACGACGTCGCGCTCGGGGGCGACGACGGCGTCGTCGAGGACAAGGCCGCTCATGCGGTCGGCCTCGAACGCCATCATGGTGCCGAGGTGATCCCGGGCGACCCGCTGGAAATACGCCGTGTAGTCGTAGCTGGTGAACGCGTTCTCCTGGCCGCCCAGACCCGACACCGCCTTGGAGAAGGCCCCCACCGGGTGCTTCTCGGTGCCCTTGAACATCAGGTGCTCGAGGAAGTGGGCGATGCCCGACTGGCCCAGCGGATCATCGGCCGAGCCGTTGCGGTACCAGATCATGTGGGTGGCGACGGGCGCCCGGTGATCGGGGACGACCACCACGTCGAGGCCGTTGTCGAGGGTGAAGGCCGTCACTTCCGGCCCGCCCGCCTCGGAACGCCCGAACGGCGCGGCCTCGCCCCGGCCGGCGCTGCCGCCGAAGGACTGGCCCGGACGCAGCGGGAAAAGTTGGGGCGTCGCCTTCCTGAACAGGTGCATTCCGCTTTCCTTCTGCCGGCCCCGGGCCGCAGCGTCTCGCGTCGGGACGCGTGCGCGGATCGGGGCCGTCCTGGTCGCCGGCGCGCAAGAACCGCACCGGGACGATGATCTCATGTTGCCATGCCGCAGCGCCGTTGCAACGGCGACACGGCGCCCCCGTCACTGCTGCGCGCGCTGACGGAGATACGCGCCGGGATCCGCCTCTTCGCGTTCGCGGCTGGCGTTGTTGATCGGATCGCTCGAGGGCGGACGGACCAGCTGCTTCGGCGACTGCCGGTAGCCGGTGGGCGGATCCGTGAGGGTGTCGCGGCTCGGCTCGATGTCGGAAGGCTCAGCGTTGGCGCTCTTGCCCTTGAGCAGGTCGAAGGGGCTGAGCAGGCTGTCGTCGCGGTTGTTGTCGCCGGGCTTGCGCTCGGGGCTGGTCACCAGGCCCGCCCCGGCCCGGCGTCCGCTGCGCATCTCGTCCACGGAGAGCGTGGCGTTGTTGTCGTCGTAGCGGCCCTGGGCCTGCGCCCCTCTGGGATTGCGCCGTTCGACAGCGGCGCGCTCGCGCTCGACGATCTCGGGATTCTTAGGCCAGGCGGTGCTGGTGGAGCGCGCCCGCGGCTGGGGTAGGGCCTTCCCGTCGAGCTTGGGCGGCATCACCAGGGGCGGCCGTTCGTGGTAGTCGATCGGATCCTGGCGCTTCTCCAGGAGGCCGATGCCCGACAGGGCGTCGCGCATGAATTCTCCGCGCTCCTGGGCCAGCGCGGGGCCGGCGCAGAGCGGAGCCAGGGCGACCGCGGCGGAGAGGAGGGGACGAAGCCTGCGATGCCCGGTCATGCTGCCTCACGGATTCCGGACGGCGCGTCCGGTTCTGGGATGACCGCGGCGCGGCCTGATCCGACAGGTCCCGGCCTGGGACCGGTTTCCGGCGATCGTATGGCGCCTTGGCCACGTCGCGCCAGGGCGGGGATGCAGGCGGACCTGTGTGTTGCGCGGATCACAGACGCGGCGCCGTGTCGCCCGCAGCCGGATCCCTCCGTGCCGTGCGGCCGGCCGGGGACAGGCTGTCGAGGATCAGGCCGATCACGCCGGCCACGATCGCCGCATCGGCGACGTTGAACACATACCAGGACCAGCCACCGGCATGCAGGTGGACGAAGTCGAACACCGCCCCGTAAGCGGCCCGGTCGATGGCGTTGCCGAGCGCCCCGCCGACGATGAGGCCCAGCGCCACCGCGAGGAGCCGCGAGCCCGCCCGTCGCATCCAGAGCCCGAGGCCGAGGGCGGCGGCGAGCGACAGGGCGACGAGGAGCCAACGGCCGAACCCGCTCTCCTGCTGGAACAGGCCGTAGGACACGCCCCGGTTCCAGACCACCACGAAGTCGACGAACGGCGCCATTCGCCAGGGCTGCGTCAGGACGAGATCGGTGCCGAAATAGAGGCCGAGCTTGGAGGCTTGGTCGAGGAGGAGGGTGAGGAGGAGGGCCAAGAGGCCGGCGCGGGAGGGGGTCATGCAGCGGCCGCACGGCCAAGGGTAGAAATCCCCTCGCCCCGCTTGCGGGGAGAGGGCCGCGACGACCTCGTCGTCGGCGCGGCGAGGCGGCAGCCGAGGGTGAGGGCGCGTCGACGGGCGTGCCTCTTCCGGCTTCGCCTCCTCACCGCCCCTCCGGCTTCGCCTGCGCTTCCCGCAGGCACGACAAGGTGCCTGCGGGCCTCTCCCCGCACGCGGCGAGAGGGGGGTGCTGCGGCGTCGGTGAGCACCGCCCTCACGCCGCGCTCGCCTCCGGATGCGCCTTGTCCCACTCGCGCAGGGCCTGGGCGTCGCGGGGGGTCACGTCCGGATAGTCCGGATCGTCGCCCACGCTGGGACTGACCCGCCAGGAGCGCGCGCATTTGCGGCCCTCGGCCGGGCGCGGCACCACCGCGACGCCGCGCACCTCGTCGAGCCGGAAGGCCTCGGCCGGCCCCTCGCCCGCGCTCACCGTGATGGCAGAGGTGATGCAGGTATCGGCGAAGTCGCAGCCCTCGAGCGCCGCGAGCAGCTCGGCGTCCGCGACGTAGACCTCCGGCGCCGCCTCCAGGCTCGCGCCGATGCGCTTGGCCGCGCGCTCAATCTCCAGGGCGCCGGTAACGACGCGACGGACCCGCCGGATCTTGTGCCAGCGCTCCGCGAGGGGGGCGTCGAGCCAGTCCGCCGGGGTCTCCGGCAGGGTCTGGAGATGCACCGAGCCGTCCTCGGACGGGTAGCGGTCGAGCCACGCCTCCTCGGCCGTGAAGGCCAGCACCGGGGCGAGCCAGATCGCCACCCGGCGGAAGGCCTCGTCGATCACCTGGAGGGCCGCCCGGCGGCGGACCGAGGAGATGGGATCGCAGTATAGCGCGTCCTTGCGCACGTCGAAGTAGAAGGACGACAGGTCGCCGGTCATGAAGCCATTGAGCAGCGCCACCACCCGCTTGGTGTCGAAGGCCGCGTAGGCCTCGCGGATCTCGCCGTCGAGCTCGGCGAGCCGGTGCAGGATCAGCCGCTCCAGCTCCGGCATGTCCTTGTAGGCCACGTCGTCTCCCTTTACCCGGTGGGCGAGGGAGCCCAGCATCCAGCGCAGGGAGTTGCGCAGCTTCCGGTAGGTCTCCGCGAAGGTCTTGATGATCTCCGGTCCGATGCGCAGGTCGTCGGTGTAGTCGGAGGCCGCGACCCACAGGCGCAGGATGTCGGCGCCCGAATCCTTGATGACGCTCTGCGGCGCGACGACGTTGCCCTTCGACTTCGACATCTTCAGGCCCTTGCCGTCGAGCACGAAGCCGTGGGTCAGGACGATGTCGTAGGGCGCCCGGCCGCGGGTGCCGGCGGATTCGAGCAGCGAGGACTGGAACCAGCCGCGGTGCTGGTCGGAGCCCTCCAGGTACATGACCCGGTCCTGCCCGCCGTCGCGGACGCGCCTGACGCCGGCCAGCCCCGGGAAGGCCTCCGGATCGTCCAGCACGAAGGCGTGGGTCGAGCCCGAATCGAACCAGACGTCGAGGACGTCGGTGACCTTCTCGTAGGCCTCCGGGTCGTGGTCGGGCGCCAGGAAGCGCTGCGCGGCGTCGTCCCGGAACCACGCATCGGCGCCCTCCGCGGCGAAGGCGTCGCGGATCCGGGCGTTGACGCGCGCGTCCTTCAGGATCTCGGCCGTCTCGCGATGGACGAAGACGGTGATCGGCACGCCCCAGGCGCGCTGGCGCGAGACCACCCAGTCCGGCCGGTTGCCGACCATGCCGGTGATTCGGTTTTTTCCTTGTGTCGGCACCCACTGGGTATCGTCGATGCCCTTCAGCGCCACCTCGCGCAGGGTCTGATTGCCCAGGCTCGCCGTGGGCCTGTCCATGGCGATGAACCATTGCGGGGTGTTGCGGAAGATCACCGGCTTCTTGGACCGCCAGGAATGCGGGTACTGGTGGCGCAGCACGCCGCGGGCGACCAGTGCCCCGGCCTCCGTCAGCGCGGCGATGACCGCCTTGTTGGCGTCGCCCTTCTCGCCCTTGGCGGTGAGCACGCGGGTGCCGGTGAAGCCCGGGGCGGCCTCCGTGAGCACGCTGTCGGCATCGACCGTGTAGGGGATGGTCGGGTCGATGCCGCGCTCGCGCAGCAGCCGGCCGCTCGCCATCCAGAGCTCGAAATCCTCGCGGCCGTGGCTCGGCGCCGTGTGGACGAAGCCCGTACCGGATTCGTCGGTGACATGGTCGCCGTCGAGCATCGGCACGGCGAAGCCGTAGCCGAGCCTGGCCAGGGGATGGTCGAGGGTGAGGGCGGCGAGCATCGCCGGGCTCACGTCGCCGACACGCTCGAACGCCTCGACCCGGGCGGCCTTGAACACGGAGGCGGCCAGGCTGTCGGCCAGCACGTAGGTCTGGCCGGGGGTCGCCCAGTTGTCGGCCGGCGCGTCGGTGATCCGGTACAGGCCGTAGGCGATCTTTTTCGAGAAGGCGACGGCGCGGTTGCCGGGGATCGTCCAGGGGGTTGTCGTCCAGATCACCACCCGGGCCGCCGCGAGGTCGCCCGCGGCGCCGGAGCGGATCGGAAACGCACAGAAGATCGTGTCGCTGACGTGCTCCTCGTACTCGACCTCCGCCTCGGCGAGCGCGGTCTTCTCGACCACCGACCACATCACCGGCTTGGAGCCGCGATAGAGCTGGCCGCTCATGGAGAACTTCATCAGCTCGTCGGCGATCACGGCCTCGGCCGGGAACGCCATCGTGGCGTAGGGATGATCCCAGTCGCCGGTGACGCCGAGCCGCTTGAACTCCGCGCGCTGCACGTCGAGCCACTGGGCCGCGAAGGTCCGGCATTCCTGCCGGAACTCGATCACCGGTACGTCGTCCTTGTTGCGGCCCTTGGCGCGGTACTGCTCCTCGATCTTCCACTCGATCGGCAGGCCGTGGCAGTCCCAGCCCGGGACGTAGTTGGCGTCGAACCCGAGGGCGGTCTGCGAACGGACCACCACGTCCTTGAGGATCTTGTTGAGTGCCGTGCCGATGTGGATGTTGCCGTTGGCATAGGGCGGGCCGTCGTGGAGCACGAATTTCGGCCGGCCCTGGCCGCGGGCGCGCAGCTTCCCGTAGAGGTCCATCTGGTTCCAACGCTCGATGAACAGCGGCTCGCGCACCGGCAGGCCGGCGCGCATCGGGAACTCGGTCTGCGGCAGGAACAGGGTCTTGGAATAGTCGCGGGCGGGCGCGGTCTCGGGGGCGGTCATCGGGTCTCGCATCGGCGGTCGGGCCGGCGGCAGGCCGGCGGCAGCGGGTCAGGCGGCAGGAGGATCCCGGACCTCCGCACGGCCGCGCCGAAGCGGGCTCTCAGGCGGAGGCCGGGCCGGTAATTCGAATCGGGCGGCCAAGGCCGCGCAGGGCGCGCGAAGCGGGCATGACGGTTCTCTATCAGCCGCCCCGGCCCGAGACCAGCGGCAGCGCGGATCACGCACCCGTGACCGCCGATGGGACCAATCGGCGCCTGAACCGTTGAACAGGCACATCCTTCGCGCCCCGAACCGGCGCGGAGACGTCCCAGAACGCACGACCGGAGCAGACCCATGAAGAAGCTTCTGATCACGACCCTCGCCCTCGCGCCGATCGCCTTCGCGGGGGCCGCGCAGGCCCAGGGCACGGTCCGCGGCGCGCAGCGCGGTGCCGAAGACGGTGCGGCCGCGGCCGGCCCGGTCGGCGGGGTCGTCGGTGGCGCGGTGGGCGCAGCCACCGGCACGGTCGGCGGCGTCCTCGGGACGGATCCCGATCCGGCCCGTCGCGCCCGCGAGAACCGCCGCGAGGAGCGGATGGAGCGCCAGGAGCGTCTCGGCCGCTAAGTCAGCCGGTCCGTGGCGGGCCGTCTCAGGCGGCCGGCCGCGCCTCCCGGCGGATCGTCTCCTGCGCCAGGAGGTACAGGCCCGAGCCGACGACGATCATGGCCCCCGCCACGGTCCAGCGGCTCGGGACGTCGCCGAACAGGAGGAAGCCCAGCGTCACCGACCACAGCAGCTGCGTGTAGATGAACGGCGCCAGCACGTTGGCCGGCGCCCGGGCATGGGCCATCACCAGCAGCCAGTGGCCGAGGGTCCCGAACAGCGCGACCCCGAACAGCAGCGCCCAGTGGGTCAGGCTCGCCGGGTTCGTCCAGATCCAGGGCAGGAGCGGGGCCATCAGCGCGAGCCCCGCGAGCCCGGTGTAGAACATGGTCGTGGCGGTCGAGTCGTAGGCTGCAAGCTTGCGCGTGATGATCGCGTAGAAGGCGTAGACCACCACGTTGGCGACGCAGAGCAGAGCGGCCGGATGCATCCCGCCGATTCCCGGCCGCACGATCACCAGCACGCCCAAGAAGCCGACCCCGATCACCGCGAGCCGCGCCCGCGACGACCATTCGCCGAGCAGCGGACCGGCGAGCAGTGCCACCGTCAGCGGAGCGGCGAACTGGATCGAGATCGTCTCGGCGAGTTGCAGGTACCGCAGCGCCAGGAAGTTCAGGGCCGTGGAGGCGAAGAGCAGCAGCGAGCGGACGATCTGCAGGGGCAGGCGCCGGCTCTTGACGACACCCGGCGTGCGCACCGGGTTGATGAACAGCGAGATCATCGCCACGCTCGCCGCGTAGCGCATGAAGGTGGTGACCAGCGGGTCGACGCCGGCTCGCGCCAGGGTCTTGCCGCAGGCATCCAGGCTCGCGAAGAACGCGACCGCCCCGCACATCAGGGCGATGCCGACGATCCGTCGACGGCCGGCGAGGTCGGCCTCCGGAGCGGCGCGTGCCGGGGCGCCGTCATCGGGAACGGAGGTCGCGACCTGCGTGCTCATGCCTGACCAATCTCGGTAGTGGCCACTTTCGTGCCACGCCCGGAATAGCCGCGGTATCCGCCGTCGCGCAGGGGAACCATGCAGCCGGCACGGCCGGCCCGCGCGGGCGGGGCTCAGCGCCGGGCCGAGGCCTTCTCGGCGGAGGCGGTCTTGTCGGCGGAAGCGGTCTTGGCCGCCGCCTTGGCGAGCTTCGGCTTCGGCGGCGCCGCCCCGGCGATCAGGGCGGCCAGATGCGACTGATCGAGCCCCGATGCGGCGCGCGCGGCCGCCACCGGAACCGGCGGCGTCACGGGCGCGGGCGCGAGCGAGGCGGTACGCTCGACCCGCCGCGGCTCGATGGAGCCGGTCGCGACCGGATCGGGTATGCTGGCGGCAACCGGGATCGGCGCCGGCGAGTCGCGCTGCACGCGCAGGGTCCAATGGGCGGCGGTGGAGAGGGCGGCGATGCCGAGGATCGCCTTGATGCCGCCGGTGAGCAGGGCTCGCATGGTCGTCAGGCCCGAGAGAACGCGGTTACGCGGAACCGGATCCCCGGCCCCCACGCATCATCGCGCCGGAGCGTGAACGAAGCCGCAATCGCCGCGACCGGCCCCGTCCCGGAACGGGGCATTCCTCTCCGCAGGAGCGGCCTGGCGCAGGGTGGTGGCAATCAATGTGGGCCTTGCGCCGAACCCGCGGTTCCTGTTCCCCGCGCTCCCGACACTCCTGCAGCGACTCGGCCCACTGAGCCTCACAGGAACGGCCCAGAGAACTGGTCCGGACCGCCCCGTCACTGCCGACCCCGCCACCATGCAGGCCCGAGCGGGCTCGCGAAACCTTCAGGCGCATCGGCCGCTGGGGACAGCCCGTGTAGAGGGTGGCAGCCGAGCCGGCAACAGAGGCGGGACCGTTTCCGCGGCCTCCGCGGCGATCAGCGCTCCGCCGCGGCCGCGGCGAAGCGTATCAGCGCGGCGATCTCCGCCGCACCGCCCTCCGCGGCGAGGTGCCGGTAGAGCGCCGCATAGCCGGCGAAGACCTGCCGTCCGGCCGGGTCGGCCCCGAGGAAATCGGCGATCTCCTCCATCTCGGGCGCCCAGCGATAGGCCTTCGGCGCCATGTCGGGCAGGCCCTTGGCGAACCGGGCCAGCAGCGCCGGCTCGTTCTCGGCCAGTTCGGCCAGCAGCGCCTCGCCGGCGCCGGCGCGCTCGGCGGCGCCGATCATGAGCGCGGCGAGCGCCGTCAGGCCCTTGTTGAGGCCGGCATAGCTCATCTTGAGGCTGGAGGCCGCGCCGACCGCGCCGGGACAGACGCGCAGGTCGAGTCCGAGGTCACGCAGCACCAGCGCCGGGGCGGTCTCGGGACCCGAGACGTAGACGCGCGGTCCCCGGGCGCCGGGCTTCGGCGGCAGGCCCAGGATCGCCCCGTCGAGGAACGGCGTGCCGGTGGCCGCGACGATCCCGGCGATGCGCCCGACCGTCGCCGGGCTCACGGCGTTGGCGTCGATGTAGACCGGCTTCCGCGCGGCTGCCGCGAGGGCGGGTGCGAGGCGGCGGGCGAGCGCCTCCGCGTCGGCGGGGGGCACGATCGCGAGCAGGAGGTCGGCGGCGGCGAGGTCGCCGTCGCCGGCATGCGCCATGCCGGCAGCCTCGGCCCGGGCGCGGCTTTGAGGCCCGCGTCCGTCCAGGGAGGTCAGCACGCGCGCGCCATGCTCGGCGAGCCGGGCTCCGATGGCGCTGCCCATGGCGCCCGGGGCGATCACCGCGATGGTGGGCACCGCGATGGTGGACACGGAACGCCTCCGGGGCTTCGGATGCTACCGCAGCGAGCCGCAGAACCGCTGGATGCGCCGGCAGGCCTCCTCCAGCACCGCGTTCGACGTCGCGTAGGAGATGCGCAGGTTCGGGCCGAGCCCGAAGGCCGAGCCGTGGACCGCGGCCACGCCCTCGGCCTGGAGCAGCTCCATGACGAAATCCTCGTCGGTCTCGATGGTCTTGCCGGCTTCCGTCTTCTTGCCGATCAGCGCCGCACAGGACGGGTAGACGTAGAACGCGCCCTCGGGCGTCGGGCAGGTCAGGCCGTTGGTCTGGTTGAGCATCGACACGACGAGGTCGCGCCGGCCCTGGAAGGCCGTGCGGAACGTCTCCAGATGGTCCTGCGGGCCGTCGAGGGCGGCGACCGCGGCCCATTGCGCAATCGTGCTCGCCCCCGAGGTCTGCTGGCCCTGGACGAAATCCATCGCCTTGATGAGCGTCTCCGGACCGGCCGCGTAGCCGATGCGCCAGCCGGTCATGGCGTAGCCCTTCGAGACGCCGTTCATGGTCAGCGTGCGGTCCACGAGTTGCGGCTCGACCTGGGCCGGGGTGACGAATTCGAAGTCGCCGTAGGTCAGGTGCTCGTAGATGTCGTCGGTGAGGATGTGCACGTCCGGGTAGCGGAGCAGCACGTCGGTGAGCGCCTTCATCTCGGCGCGGGAATAGGCGGCCCCGGAGGGGTTCGAGGGCGAGTTGAGGACGATCCACTTGGTCTTCGGGGTGAGCACCCGGTCGAGTTCCTCGGCCTGGAGCTTGAAGCCGTTGGCCATGTCGGCATCGGCGAAGACCGGCGTGCCGCCGCACAGGCCGACCATCTCCGGGTAGGAGACCCAGTAGGGGCGGGGGATCACCACCTCGTCGCCCGGGTTCAGGGTGGCGAGGAACGCGTTGTACAGGACCTGCTTGCCGCCGGTGCCCACGATGGTCTGAGAAACCTTGTAGTCGAGCCCGTTCTCGCGCTTGAACTTGCGCACGATCGCCTCGCGCAGGGGCACGATGCCGGAGACCGGCGGGTAGCGGGTCTCGTTCCGGTGGATCGCGTCGATCGCCGCCTGCTTGATATGCTCGGGCGTGTCGAAATCCGGCTCGCCCACCGACAGGCTGATGACGTCGACGCCCGACGCCTTCAGGTCCCGGGCCTTCTGGGTCATCACGATGGTCGCGGACGGCTTCACCCGCGAGAGGACGTCGGCGAGGAGAGCCATGGCGTGCGGTGCTCCGGATTTTCGTGGGCGACGGAGGCCCGTGCGCCGCACCTGCTGCGGCGCGGCGGACCCTAGGCCCGGGACGCTGAGCCGGCAAGGCGGTGCGCGGCACCAAGCTGGATCTCGCGCCCGGCGCGCCGTGCAGGTCTCTCCTGCGCGGCCGCTCTCGCTTTGCGGGATCGTCGATACCAGATCCTGTCCATGACCCCGCTCTCCGTCCTCGACCTCTCCTTCGTCAGCGCCGATTCGACCCCCGCGCAGGCGCTGCACGACACCCTGGCGCTCGCCCGCCACGTCGACGGCCTCGGCTACCGGCGCTACTGGCTCGCCGAGCACCATGCCCTGCCCAACGTGGCGAGCCCGGCCCCCGAGATCATGATCGGCCAGATCGCCGCCGCGACCCGGACCCTGCGGGTCGGCTCGGGCGGGATCATGCTGCCGAACCACGCGCCGCTGATGGTGGCTGAGCGCTTTCGGGTGCTGGAGGCCCTGTTCCCGGGCCGGATCGATCTCGGTCTCGGCCGGGCACCGGGCACGGACGGCCTCACCGCGCGGGCGCTGCGCCGCCGCGAGGCCCCGGGAGAGGCCGGGGGCGACGACTTCCTCGACCGCCTGCAGGAACTGCTGTTCTGGGACGGCGGCTTTCCGGAGGGGCACCCGTTCGGGCGGATCGAGGCAAGCCCCGCGGGGGTGCCGCTGCCACCGATCTTCCTGCTCGGCTCTTCCGACTACAGCGCCCGGCTCGCGAGCGAGATCGGCTGCGGCTTCGGCTTCGCCCAGCACTTCTCGGGGATGCCGGCCGAGGCGCCGATGCTGGATTACCGCCATCGGTTCCAGCCGACGCGGCTCGGCGCGAAGCCCCACGCGATCCTGGCGGTGGCGGCGATCTGCGCGCCCACGGATGCGGAGGCCGAGCGCCTGGCGTCCAGCGCCCGGCTGGCGACCCTGCGGCGGGAGCGGGGCGAGTACCGGCCGCTGCCGAGCCTCGCCGAGGCGCTGGCCTACCCGTATTCCGACGCCGAGCGGATGCAGATCGCGCGCGGCGGCGACCGGCTTCACGTGGGCGGTCCCGAGACCCTGCGGGCTCGGCTCGCCGACATGGTGGCGCGGACGCAGGCCGACGAGCTGATGGTCGTGACGGCCATTCCCGATCAGGCCGCGCGGCACGAATCCTACGCGCTGCTGGCCCAGGCCTGGGGGCTCGGCGTCGCCTCACAGGCGGCCTGACGGTCCCAGGTTCCCAAAGGGCGCAGCCCTTTGGCGGGTCGGCAGGGCGGAGCCCTGACAGATCGGGCGAAGCCCGACCATCGGGCCAAGCCCGCTAGCAGGGCGCCGCCCTGCACCCGCAAAAGGTCTCGGACCTTTTGAAACCGGAACTTCAACGTCCGAACAGGCGACCGAGGCGGGCCAGGAAGCCGGGGGCCGCCCCGGGCTTCGGGCTCGATGCGACCCTGGCGGGCTCCGCCTGCGGCGCCAGGACAAGCCCGAGGGCCGCCGTGTCGGTGGTCTCGCGGTCGATCAGGATCAGGCTGCCGGTCTCGCGGTTCTCCGCGTAGGCGTCGACCGCCACCGCCCGGTCGAGGCGCAGGGCCACGTCGGCGATGTCGTTGGCCGACAGGCGCTCGGCTGGGCCGGGCCGGCCGGTCTCGGGATCGATGCGCGAGACGATCCGCTCCACGGTCGCGGTGACCGTGGCGGTGCCGATCTTGGCGAACAGGCTGGCGCCCGGGCTCAGATCGGTCTCGGCCGCCCAGAACAGGCGGGCGTCGAGGGTCTCGGTGACCCGCATCGGCGCGTCGGTGGCGACGATCACCTGCCCGCGGGAGGCGTCGATCTGGTCGGCCAGCACCAGGGTCACCGACTCATCCTCGCCGGCCTCGGGCAGATCGCCGTCGGCAGTGTAGATCCGCGCCACCGTGGAGGTCCGGCCGGAGGGCTGGACCGTCACCGAGTCGCCCGGCCGCACCCGGCCGCTGGCGATCCGGCCGCTGTAGCCGCGGAACTCGGAATTGGGCCGGTTGACCCACTGCACCGCCATGCGGAACGGCGCGTTCAGCGCCTCCGCGCGGACCGGCACCGTCTCCAGGTAGGCGAGCAGCGGGCCGCCCGTGTACCAGGGCGCCGCGATGCCCGGCTCCACGACGTTGTCGCCGTTCTTGGCCGAGAGCGGGATCGCCTTGACCTCGGAGAAATTGAGATCCCGGGCGAAGTCCGAGAAACCCGCCACGATGCCGTCGAAGGTGCCCTGCGCCCAGCCGGCGAGGTCCATCTTGTTCACCGCCAGCACCACACGGCGGATGCCGAGATTGGAGACCAGCAGCGCGTGGCGCCGGGTCTGGCGGGTCAGGCCCTGGCGGGCATCGACCAGGATCACCGCCACGTCCGCCGTCGAGGCGCCGGTGGCCATGTTGCGGGTGTACTGCTCGTGGCCGGGCGTGTCGGCGACGATGAAGGAGCGCCTGTCGGTGGAGAAGAACCGGTAGGCGACGTCGATGGTGATGCCCTGCTCGCGCTCGGCCTGGAGGCCGTCCACCAGCAGCGCGAGATCCACCTCCTGCCCCTGCGTCCCGTGCTTGCGCGAGTCGCGCTGGAGCGCCGAGATCTGGTCGTCGAAGATCTGCTTGGTGTCGTGCAGGAGCCGCCCGATCAGGGTCGACTTGCCGTCATCCACCGAGCCGCAGGCGATGAAGCGCAGCACCGCCTTGCTGCGGTGGGCGGTCAGGAAGGCCGCATAGCCGGAGGCGCGGTCGGCGAAAGCCGTGGGAGCCTGGTGGACGGTCATCAGAAATAGCCCTCCTGCTTCTTGCGCTCCATGGCGCCGGCGCCGTCCTTGTCGATCACCCGGCCTTGCCGCTCCGAGGTGCGGGCGGCCAACGTCTCGCCGATGATCTCCGGCAAGGTCGCGGCGTCGCTCTCCACCGCGCCGGTGAGCGGGTAGCAGCCGAGGGTGCGGAAGCGGACGAGGCGCTGCTGCGGGGCCTCGCCGGGGGCGAGCGGCAGGCGCCCGTCGTCGACCATGATGAGCTGGCCGTCGCGCTCCACGACGGGCCGCTCCTTGGCGAAGTAGAGCGGCACGATCGGAATGTTTTCCTGCTCGATGTAGAGCCAGATATCGAGCTCGGTCCAGTTGGACAGCGGGAAGACCCGCAGGGACTCGCCGCGCTTCTTCTTGAGATTGTAGAGGTGCCAGGGCTCCGCGCGCTGGCGCTTGGGATCCCAGCGGTGCTGCGCGGTACGCAGGGAGATGATCCGCTCCTTGGCGCGGCTCGCCTCCTCGTCGCGGCGGGCGCCCCCGAAAGCGGCGTCGAACTTGTGCTTGTCCAGCGCCTGCCGCAGGGCCTGCGTCTTCATCACGTCGGTGTGGACCTCGGAACCGTGGCTCACCGGTCCGACCCCGCGGGCGAGCCCGTCCGGGTTGGTGTGGATCAGGAGGTCGAGGCCGAGCTCCTTCGCGCGGGCGTCGCGGAAGGCGATCATCTCGCGGAACTTCCACGTGGTGTCGACGTGGAGCAGCGGGAACGGCAGACGGCCCGGCGCGAAGGCCTTGAGGGCGAGGTGCAGCAGGACGGAAGAGTCCTTGCCGATCGAGTAGAGCATCACCGGGTTCTCGGTCTCGGCGACCGTCTCCCGGAAGATGTGGATGGCCTCGGCCTCCAGCCGCTTGAGGTGGCTGAGGCGGTCGGCGGTGGTCGGTACGGGCATCGTGGCGCTCGGCGGCACGGCGGCGGCGAGGGCGGCGCTCATCGGGCGAACTCCGGCTGGCGGGTCTGATTCGGGGTGGTCTCGAAGGCGGCGGCCTCACGGGCTGCAGGCTCAAGGATTGCAGGCTCCTGGCCCGGCTGCACCGACGCGCCGGGTCGTCCGACGTGCAGGCCGCATTCCTTCTTGTCTTCCTGCTCCCACCACCAGCGGCCGGCCCGTTCCGGCTCGCCGAGCTTCACCGCGCGGGTGCAGGGGGCGCAGCCGATCGACGGGAAGCCGCGGTCGTGCAGGACGTTGTAGGGGACGAAGTTGTCGCGCACGAAGCCGTCGACCCGCGCCCGCGACCAGTCGGCCAGCGGGTTCAGCTTGATCAGCCCGCGGTCCGCGTCGAACGCGGCGAGCGGCGTCTCGGCCCGATTGGCGGACTGGCCGGCCCGCAGCCCGGTGAGCCAGCCGACCGCGCCGGCGAGGGCGCGGCCCAGCGGCTCGACCTTGCGGAAGCCGCAGCAGGCCTGCCGGGCGGCCACCGAGCGCCGGAAGCCGTTGATGCCCTCGGTCCGCACGAAGTCCTCCGCGGCAGCCCGCTCGGGCGCGTAGGCGGCGATCCGGATTCCGTACGCCGATTCGGTCTCGGCCCAGGTGTCATAGGTCTCGGCGAACAGGCGGCCGGTATCGAGGGTGACGATCTCGACGCGCCCTTTCGCGAGGCCCGCCATGGCCAGCGCGTGGGTCAACGCCTGATCCTCGACCCCGAGACTCGTGGTGAAGACGAGCCGGCCGGGGATCTCGGCGGCGATCAAATGGAGTCGACCTGGAAGGTCAAGCGCGGACAGCCGCTCCGCAAGGGCTTCGCCCGTTTGTCGGTCCGGACGGGTCATCGCGCCATGTCCCGGGGTTTGCGGGGAGGAAAGGCCGCGGCCTGCGCCGTGCCTGTTGTCGAGGGGTCGAAATGTTCGCTATACCGAACGAAGTCAAGGCGCTCAGGTGCCCTTGCCGGGGTCGGATCGGCGGTTCGGCGTGCGGTTGCGCACAACATCCCGCACCGTCGGCCCGGGCTCGAGGTAAAAGATTCTTCTCACTGGCACCGGTAGCCTCGTATATGCACCCGCGCCTCTCGCGCGGCGGAAGCCCACGGAGACAGCTTTGGACGCGATCGATCTGAAGATTCTCGCCCTGCTGCAGACCGACGCGACGCTCTCCATCGCGGCGATCGGCGAGCGCGTGGGCCTGTCGCAGACCCCGTGCTGGAAGCGGATCCAGAAGCTGGAGGCCGACGGGGTCATCGACCGGCGCGTGGCGGTGCTCGATCCGGTCAAGCTCGGCCTCGGGCTGACGGTGTTCGTCTCCATCGAGACCGCCGACCATTCCCAGGAGTGGCTGCAGCGCTTCGCCGCAACCGTCTCGGCCATGCCTGAGGTGCTCGAGTTCTACCGGATGGCGGGCGACGTGGATTACATGCTGCGGGTCGTGGTCGCCGACATGCAGGCTTATGACAGCTTCTACAAGCACCTCATCGCGGTGCTGCCCCTCAAGAACGTCACCTCCCGATTCGCCATGGAGAAGGTGAAGTCCACCACCGCCCTCCCGCTGCCGGCGCCCCCGAAGAACGGGCGGCACCTGCCCGGGACGGCCCCCGTCCTCTCCGTGGTCGGAGAATAATGTTCTCTTTTTTCGCAGCGCAGCGAATGTGATGTCCTAAACTCCGCCCGTTCTGCAAAACGAACGTTTCTCGATTGACTCCGGCCGCGTTGGCCCCGACATGGTCCCGTAATGTCCCGCCAGAATCTCCTCCCGCGCACCGCCCCGTTCGGCGACGGCGAGCGCGCCAGCCTCGATGCGGTGCTCGGCGCCGCGAGCCCCACGCAACGCGCATGGCTGGCCGGCTTCCTGGCGGGCCTCGACGCCGCCGGCGGTCAGCCCGCCGCGGTGCCGGCCGCCCCACCCAAGGCCGCCGCGCCGCTGACGGTGATCTACGCGAGCGAATCGGGGAATTCCGAAGCGCTCGCCGGCAACGTCGCCAAGCTGGCGCGCAAGCAGGGCTTCAAGCCGAAGGTCGTGGACTTTGCCGACCTCGACATCGCGACCCTGCCCAA
This sequence comes from Methylobacterium sp. P5_C11, assembly GCF_054049775.1. Taxonomy (NCBI): domain Bacteria; kingdom Pseudomonadati; phylum Pseudomonadota; class Alphaproteobacteria; order Hyphomicrobiales; family Methylobacteriaceae; genus Methylobacterium; species Methylobacterium sp. P5_C11. The sequence goes on from NZ_JBFULS010000009.1 coordinate 53,583, forward strand.
GGCCGGCAAGCTCATCGCCATCGCGGCCACCTGGGGCGAGGGCGAGCCGCCGGCCCGAGCCGTGCGGGCCTACGGCGAACTGATGGGGGAGGGCGCTCCGCGCCTCGACGGCGTCGAGTTCGCGGTCCTGTCGCTTGGGGACACCTCCTACGCGGAGTTCTGTGCCATCGGGAAGGCGCTCGACGCGCGCTTCGAGGCCCTGGGGGGTCGGCGCGCCGCCGGGCGCGCCGACCTCGACCTCGACTTCGAGAAGCCCGCCGCCGACTGGATCAAGGGTGCGCTGAAGGCGCTCGCCCCGGTGGACACGTCCGACAACGTCGTGGCGGTGGACTTCGCCCGCGCCGCCGCCGGCGAGGACGACGAGGCCGAGCCGAGCCGCGAGCCCGTGGTGGTCGAGGTCGTCGAGCACGTGAACCTCAACTCCTCGCGCTCCGACAAGGAGACGATCCACCTCGCGCTCGCCTTCGAGGACGGCGCGCCGGCCTACGAGCCAGGCGACTCGCTGGAGATCTTCCCCGAGAACGATCCGCAGCTCGTGGACGAGATCCTGAACGCCGCGGGTCTCTCGGGCGACGAGGCCCTGCGCAAGGCGCTGCTCGCCGAGCGGGACATCACCACGCTCTCGGCCGCCACGATCGAGCGGTTCGTGAAGGCCACCGGCCACACGGAGGCGCAGACGCTGATCGACAGCGGCGAGGCCAAGGCCTGGATCGAGGGCCGGCACCTGATCGACCTGCTGGAGACCTACCCGGCCAAGCTCACGCCCGAGCACGTGACCACGATCACCCGGCCGCTGCCGCCGCGGGCCTACTCGATCGCCTCCTCGCGCAAGGAGGTGGGCGACGAGGTCCATCTCGCCATCGCGGCGGTGCGCTACGAGACCCACGGACGCGCTCGCTCGGGCGTCGCCTCGGTCCACGTCGCCGACCGGATCCGCGACGGCGCCAAGCTGCGGGTGCGGCTGAAGCCGAACCGGCATTTCCGCCTGCCGCAGGATCCGGCTACCGACATCATCATGGTCGGCCCTGGCACCGGCGTCGCGCCGTTCCGCGCCTTCGTGCAGGAGCGCCGGGCGATCGAGGCCCCGGGGCGGTCGTGGCTGTTCTTCGGCGACCGGCACTTCACCCACGACTTCCTGTACCAGCTCGAGTGGCAGGACGCCCTGGAGGACGGGTCGCTGACCAAGATCGACGTGGCCTTCTCGCGGGACCAGCCGGAAAAGGTCTACGTGCAGGACCGGATCACCCAGCACGCCGCGGAGCTGGTCTCCTGGCTCGATGGGGGCGCGCATCTCTACGTCTGCGGCGATGCCAAGGCCATGGCCAAGGACGTGCGGGCCGCTCTGGTAAAGGCCTACGAGACCACCAAGGGCCTGAGCGCTGCCGACGCGGAGGCGCAGGTCGCGTCGCTGGAGCGCAGCCACCGGTACCAGCAGGACGTTTACTAACGGAGCGGCCTTCCGAGGCCGCAGGATCGAGATTGCAGCGGAGCAGGACGGGGCGCGGGTCCCCTCTCCCGTGCGGGAGAGGGACAGGGTGAGGGATCCAGGTCTTTCCGGAGAGGGCGCATCCCTCACCCCGACCCTCTCCCGCACGGGAGAGGGGGACCGTCGCGGATCCCGCCCCCTTCCGTGAACCGGCACGCGTTCCGCTCGGCACCCATCCCTGACGCGCGGGGTGGGAGACGCGTTCAGACAGACGGATTCACCCCATGGACGACCACAGCCCCCGCGACGCCGCCGAGCCCCCGAACCCCGCCCCGGCCAAGCGCGTCTACGAGACCCCGCCGACCGCGCGTCCGATCACGGACGCCGAGGCCGCGCGCGCGGAGAAACTCGCGGCGAACGAGCACATCAAGATCGCCAGCGGCTACCTGCGCGGCACCCTGGCGGACGGCCTTCTTGCGCACGCCACCGGGGCGATCTCGGAGGATGACGGGCAGCTCGTGAAGTTCCACGGGATGTACCTGCAGGACGACCGCGACCTGCGCCCCGAACGCACCAAGAAGAAGCTCGACAAGGCCTACAGCTTCATGATCCGCCTGCGCATCGCTGGCGGCGTCATCAGCCCGAAGCAGTGGCTGGTCCTCGACGACATCGCCCGGACCTACGCGGGCGGGGCGCTGCGCGCGACCACGCGCCAGACCTTCCAGTACCACGGCGTGATCAAGTCGAACCTCAAGCGCACGATGGCGGCCATCGACGCGGCGCTCCTCGACACGATCGCGGCCTGCGGCGACGTCAACCGCAACGTCATGGCGGCGACGAACCCGGCTCAGGTCGGCGCCCACAAGGCCGCCTACCAGCTCGCCAAGGAGATCTCCGACTCGCTGCTGCCGAAGACCAGCGCGTGGCGCGAGATCTGGCTCGACGGCGAGCGCGTGGTCGGCGGCGAGGACGAGGCCGAGGTCGAGCCGGTCTACGGCCGGACCTACCTGCCGCGGAAGTTCAAGACCGTCGTGGCGGTGCCGCCCTCCAACGAGGTCGACATCTTCGCCCACGACCTCGGCTTCATCGCGATCCTCGACAAGAAGAATCGGGTCACCGGCTGGAACGTGACGGTGGGCGGCGGCATGGGCATGACCCACGGCGAGCCCGACACCTTCCCGCGCACCGCCGACGTGATGGGCTTCGTGGCTCCTGAGGACGCCATCAAGGTCGCCGAGGCGGTGATGACCGTCCAGCGCGACTGGGGCAACCGCAAGAACCGCAAGAACGCCCGGCTCAAGTACACGATCGAGCGCTACGGGCTCGACGCCTTCCGGGCCGAGGTCGAGAAGCGCGTCGGCAAGACGCTCGGCGCGCCCAAGCCCTTCACCTTCACGGGCAACGGCGACCGCTACGGCTGGGTCGCGGGCGACGACGGCCGCCACCACCTGACGCTCTACGTGCCGGCGGGCCGGATCAAGGACATCGAGGGCGGCCCGCAGTTCCTCTCGGGGCTGCGCCGCATCGCCGAGGTGCACCAGGGCGATTTCCGCCTCACCGGCAACCAGAACGTCATCATCGCCAACGTCCCGGCCGAGAAGCGCGCCGAGATCGACGCGCTCGTCGACGAATACGGCCTGACCCGGGGCGCGAGCGCGCTCCGGCGCAGCTCGCTCGCCTGCGTGGCCCTGCCGACCTGCGGCCTCGCGCTGGCCGAGAGCGAGCGTTACCTGCCGGACCTGATGACCGAGCTGGAGGAGAGCCTCGCCTCCCACGGGCTCGCCGAGGAGGAGATCACGATCCGCTCCACCGGCTGCCCGAACGGCTGCGCACGGCCGTTCATCGCCGAGATCGGCCTCGTGGGCCGCGGCCCCGAGCGCTACCACCTCTACCTGGGCGCCGCCCATGACGGCTCGCGCCTGAGCAAGCTCTACCGGGAGGACGTGGCGGCCGCCGAGATCCGCGACACCCTCGACCCGCTCTTCGCCGACTACGCCAAGGGCCGGCAGCCGGGCGAGCATTTCGGCGACTACCTGATCCGCGCCGGCCACGTGGCCAAGACCACCAACGGCCCGGACTTCCACGAGCGGACCGGCGCCCTCAAGCCGGCCGCGAACGCTTGAGAGCGCGGCCTGCGCATATCCGGGTGCCCGGATCTGCACAGGGCCCACGGCTGCGCGGGGTGGGCGCCGAGAGGGGTTGGCGCGCAATCCCCGGACGGTCCCGCAATTCGCCGGCCCGCGCCGTCCTTCCGGCGCGGCGCAGCCGCATACCGGGCGTGGGTGTCGGTTCGCGAACCTGCGGGAGGGGTCATCTCCCCCTGCGAGCGCGGCGCGTGTCGGCCGGGCCTCGGTCTGGCCGGCCCTGAGCCCGCCGGGGTGCCGCCCCCTGGCCGGAAGGCTCGGAACCTCATCCCGGTCGTACTCGATGCCCCCACCGCTCCCCCATGCCGGATCGACTCCGCGATCCGATGAGAATGAACGTTCATTGACATGAGAATGAACGTTCATTATACAGCGAGGGCAATCAGGAGCGCGCGATGGCTCTCACGTTCGAAGGCCGCTGGTCCGATCTCGATGCGGAGCGTTACGGCGCCCGCGGTCCGGGTGTCCTCGCCCACGCCCGCGCGGTCTGCACCCCCGCCAATCTGACGTTCGCGGCCGCGGTGGCGCTGGCCTGGATGGCACTGATCGGCTGGACCGGGGCGGGTCCGGAGGGCTGGCAGGCCCGGCTCTGCGCGGATCTCCATCAGGGGCCGCAGGCCTGCGCAGCCACGGCGATCGGCAAGGACCAGAGCCGCATCGCGCCCGTCGCCTTCGCGGCGCAGACCGCACGGTGACCCTCTCCGCGGCGGTCGACACGCGCGGCGGTCCGGCCGCCCGGCGCGAGCACATCCTCGACGCCGCCGAGACCTGTTTCGCGCGCAACGGATTCCATCGCACGACCATGCAGGACCTCGCCCGCGAGGCCGCGATGAGTCCGGGCAATGTCTATCGCTACTTCGACTCCAAGGAGGCCCTGGTCCTCGGGCTGGTGGAGCGGGAACGCGAGCGTGGCAGCCATCTGGTCGCCGAGATGGAGGGCAACGGCGACCGGCGCGGGGCACTGCTCAGCATCATCGCGCGCTACTTCGTGTCCATCACCCGCGAGGCCGCGATCCTCCGGGTGGAGATCTGGTCGGAATCGACGCGCAATCCCGCCATCGCCGCCATGACGGAGCGGACGGAATCCGAGACCCGTGCGTGGTTCGTCGAAACGCTGTCGGCGCTCGCCACGGCGCCGGACTGCGATCCGGAGGCGCTGTACGTCCTGCTCGCGCCGTTGATGCGCGGCATCGTCGTCGGCCGCGCCGCGCTGCCGGGTTTCGACGTGACGGCGGCCGTGGCGCAGCTTCACGCGCTGCTGGATGCGGGCCTCGACGGCCGCCTGCCGCGCCCCGGAGATGCGCGTTCGCCTGCGGCTCGCTGATCCGCGTCCGCGCCGGACGCCGTGACGGAGCATGGGAGGCCGTCGTGGCCCACAAGGCCGAGGACAGCTCCTTCCCCGATCGCGCGCCGACACCGGCGCGCGGTACACCGGCCGGTCCGCAATCCCCCCCTCATGCGGGCCGGCCGGTCGTGTCCGAGGCCGCCCGCGCCTTCAACCCGCGCGCGATTCGGGTTCGACACCGTAACCACATACACGCAAAAGTAGGTAGGCTGGAGGTGTTTTAATATATCCCTCCCCAATTCGTGCCATTTCCGCCACATTCCAACGATGGATGCGCATTCCGGCGCCCAGGATACGCATCGCCGTTGAGATGATCGGGCCGATTCATTCTAGGAGTACGTCATCGCGCTGGCGCATCACTCCTGAGAACGATTATAAACTATGCTTTCTGGGCGGATTGACGGGGTCGATGGCACGCGCCGTCTCCGCGAGTACTTGAGTTTCTCCCACACGGGACTTGCCACCACCCTTCTGCTCCTGGCCTCGGCGGCTGGTCACGCGCAGGCGCAGACCGAGGAGGTCGCCCTCTCCGAACTCAGCGTGACCGGCACCGGGCCTGCGGCGGAACGGGCCGGTGGACCGGTCGTCGGCTATCGTGCCACGCGCTCGGCTACCGCCACCCGGACCGACACGCCTCTGCGCGACACGCCGCAATCGGTGCAGGTGGTGCCGCGCGACGTCCTCGTCGACCAGCAGGACATCCGTCTGAGCGACGCGCTTCAGAACGTCAGCAGCGTCCAGCCCGGGGGCACGATCCAGGGGCGGAGCGACACCTTCATCATCCGCGGGTTCAGGACCCAGACCTACGCCATCGACGGCGTCCTCCTGAACCAGGCCGGCAACTTCTCCGCGGTGACCCGGGATCTCGCCGACGTGGAGCGGATCGAGGTGCTGAAGGGGCCGGCCTCGGTCCTGTACGGGCGCGGCGATCCGGGCGGCCTGATCAACATCGTCACCCGCCAGCCGACGCTGGCGCCGTCCGGCGACATCAACCTGCAGGCCGGCAGCTTCGGCTTCCGGCGGGTGCAGGGCTCGGTCTCGAGCGCGATCGAGGGCGTGGACGGCCTGGCCGGGCGGCTCAGCTTCGCCGCGCAGTCGGATCCGACCTTCCGCAACTTCTACGGCCGCGACAATGCCCGCAGCTTCGTGGCCCCGGCCTTCGCCTGGAACCCGACCCCGGACACGCGCGTCACGTTCCTCGGCGAATTCACCCGGGTCGACAACCAGTACGACGAGGGCCTGATCGCCCGGAACGGCCGCGTACCCCTGGACAACGTCGCGCGCTACTACGGCGAGCCGTTCTCCCGCTACAACGGCAGCGCCAATTTCGGCCTGCTCAAGGTCGAGCACGACCTCAACGCCAACATCACCCTGCGCGAGGTGCTCAACGCGCAGTGGGGCGGATTCGACTTCCTGGCGACCCGCGCCACCGGCCTCACCAACCGCAACACCCAGGTGACCCGGCGGGAGACCGCGGGCTACTCGACCTACGCGGCCGTCGACAGCCAGACCGAGATGGTGGCGAAGTTCGACCTGCTCGGATTCCGGCACACGGTGCTCACCGGGGTCGAGTACACGAACGGCTACCGGCGCGCCTACACGACGCAGAGCACGAACTTCCCGTCGGTGAGCTTCCTCGACCCGGTCCCGGGATCGCCGATCGTCGGGCTGCAGTTCCAGTCCGACCTCAAGCAGAAGAACGCGCTGACCGGCCTCTACGTGCAGGACCAGATCGATCTCGGCTTCGGCCTGCAGATGCTGGTCGGCGTCCGCTACGATACGGGCACCCAGTACTATTTCAGCCGCGTCCCGACCTCGCGCACCATCCCGCCCGACCAGCAATTGTCCGGCACCTCGCCGCGGGTCGGCCTGATCTACCGGCCGGTGGAGCCGCTGACGCTCTACGCGAGCTACGCGACCTCGTTCAAGCCGCAGACGGACAACGTCTACAACGCCGTCAACCCGCGTCCCGAGACCGGCGAGCTCTTCGAGATCGGCAGCCGCCTCGACCTCAACCCGGACCTGACCCTGTCGACGGCGGCCTTCCGCATCGTCCGCAACAACGTCTCGGCCGCCGACCCGGTCAACACAGGCTTCTCGGTGATCACCGGGCAGCAGCGCTCCGAGGGCGTGGAGGCCGACCTCGCCGGCCAGGTCCTGCCGGGCTGGAAGGTCATCGGCGGCATCAGCTTCCTCGACGCCAGGATCACCAAGGACACGACCTTCGCGGTGGGCAACCGTCTCGTCGGGGCGCCGGCCTTCAGCGGCAGCATCTGGTCGACCTACCAGTTCCAGGAGGGCCTCCTGCTCGGCTGGAACGTCGGGGCCGGGATCACCTATGTCGGGCGCCGCGCCGGCGACCTGAACAACAGCTACTCGGTGGGCGGCTACGCCCGGCTCGACGCGGCCGTGTTCTACGACTTCAGCGAGCACGCCCGGTTCTCGATCAACGCGCGCAACCTGACCGACCGGCGCTACATCGAGCAACCGTTCAACCAGTTCAACAACCTCCCCGGCGCGCCACTCTCGGTGCTGGCGACGATCACCGCCCGGCTCTGAGCCGGGCGGCCTGCCTCGCGTCAGCGGTGGGCCGCCTCGCCGTCCTGCGCGCGTGGAGCGGGGCAATCCGGGACAGGGCTTCTCCGGTCGGCCGCGCGCGGCCCGGTCCCTCGCGGGACGCCGGGCGGCCGACGGCCACGCTCTCGCACCGTCTCAGGAACTCAGCGCGCGGACGGCCACCGCGGGTGCCTCGGGCTCGGCGGCCCTGCGGCGGGCACCGGCGCGACGGCGCAGGACGTAGAGCGTCAGGCCGGTGGCCGCGAAACCCGGCATGGCCAGGGCCGCCAGGCAGAACAGCAGGGCGACGAGATCGCCGAAGAAGCGGCCGCGATGCACCTCCAGCACGTTGTCCAGGAGGCGCCGGCCCAGCGGCGCCTCCGTGGCGCGCTCGGAGGCCAGCAGGGCGCCCGTGCGGGCATCGTAGCGGTCCTCGTTGCGGGCGCTCGGCGCATCGACGCCCGTGGGCAGCCAGCGGATGCGGATCGCCTTCGCGTCGGTCCCCGGCAGGGTCAGGACCGCCGAGCCAGCCGCGCCGGCGTTCCGCGCGCGGAAATCCGCCCAGGCCGTGTCCACCGCCGCGCCACCGGCCGCCGCGTCGGCCGGCGTGCCGGAAGGCGCGGCGTCGGACATCGCCTTTCGGGCGGGGCGCAGCCTCGGCGTCGCCGCGTCCGGCGCGCCAGCGAGCAGCCGCGCGGCGCCGTCCTTGAACCACGGGTAGGACCACGTCAGGCCGCTCAGCGCGATGACCAGGTAGACGGGCAGGAGCCAGGTCCCGACCACGGCGTGCAGCGACCACCAGCGCGGCCGGCCGGGCCGCGACAGGGCGGGCCTCAGCCAGATCCGCCAGCGATGGATTTGGGGCCAGCGCAGGTAGAGGCCGGTCGCCAGGAAGGCCAGCAGCGCCAGGGTGCAGGCGCCCGTGACCGTGCGGCCCCAGCCCTTGGACCCGCCGGGGAGCAGCAGCCAGCGGTGCAGGTCCCGCACCGTGGTGAAAGTTCCCTCCAGCCGCACCGGGCCGAGCAGCGCGCCGTCGTAGGGGTCGGCGTATTCCGCGGGCGGCCGCGCCCGGGTCCCGGGATCGCGGGCGAAGCGGACATGGACGCTCGCGCGCGGGTCGTCCGACAGGGTCAGCGCGTCGGCGACGCGGCCCCCCGCCTGCGCGTCGATCCGCGCCGCCAGCGTCGCGGGGGGCAGCGCCGTCCGCCCGCCGGGCGCGACCTCCAGCCGGTCGCGGTTGGCGAAGGCGGTGACCGCCTCCTCGTAGCTCATCAGCGCCCCGGTCAGGCCCATCAGCGCGAGGACGAGGCCGGCGGTGAGGCCGAGCGCCCAGTGCAGGCGGAAGAGCAGGGTCCGGAGGGAGGGAATCGGCAGCGTCATGGCGGTGCCGGCTGCCTAGCAGAGTCCGGCCACGCTGACGACGCCGCGGGCCGCATGCCCACCCGGCCGCCCGGTCTCAGGTGATCGGCGCGGGGTTGAACAGGGTCAGGTCGTTGAACAGCCCCCACCGGTCGGACCAGGGGCGCTTGCGCCCGCTCGCCACGTCGAGGATCAGGTGGAACAGCTCCCGACCGACCTCCTCGATCGTGGCCGCGCCGGTGGCGATGCGGCCGGCGTCGAGGTCGATCAGGTCGGACCAGCGCTCGGCGAGCTCCGTGCGGGTGGCGACCTTGATCACCGGCGCCTGACTGAGCCCGTAGGGCGTGCCGCGGCCGGTGGAGAAGACCTGCAGGGTGATCCCCGAGGCGAGCTGCAGCGTGCCGCAGACGAAGTCGCTCGCCGGGGTCGCGGCGAAGATCAGCCCCTTCTCGCGGACGCGCTCGCCCGGCGCCAGGACCCCCGAGATCGCGCTCGTGCCCGACTTGGCGACCGAGCCCAGGGCCTTCTCGACGATGTTGTTGAGGCCGCCCTTCTTGTTGCCCGGCGACGGGTTGGCCCGGCGGTCGGCCTCGCCCTTGGCGAGGTAGGAATCGTACCACGCCATCTCGCGGACCAGCGCCTCGGCGACCTCCGGGGACTTGGCGCGCGGGGTGAGCAGGTGGATCGCGTCGCGCACCTCGGTCACCTCCGAGAACATCACGGTGGCGCCGCAGCGGACCAGCAGGTCGGCCGCGAAGCCCAGCGCCGGGTTGGCGGTGACGCCCGAGAAGGCGTCGCTGCCGCCGCATTGCAGGCCGACCACCAGCTCGGAGGCCGGGCAGGTCTCGCGCGTCCGGCGGTTCAGCACCGCCAGGCGGGCCTCCGCCATCGTCAGGATGCTGTCGATCATGGCCGAGAAGCCGTGGTGGCGCTCGTCCTGCAGCCGCACCACACCGTCGCCGGAAGCGCCGTTGTCGGGCAGGAGCCGTTCAGAGACGAGCTTCTCGCAGCCGAGGCCGACGACCATGACTTCGCCGCCGAAATTCGGGTTCTGCGCGAGGCTCTGGAGGGTCCGGATCGGCACCACCGCCTCGGGGGCGTTGATGGCGACGCCGCAGCCATAGGCGTGGGTCAGGCCGACCACGTCGTCGACGTTGGGGTAGCGCGGCAGCAGCTCCTGCTTGATCCGCCGGATCGCCACGTCGAGGGTGCCGGCGACGCACTGCACGCTGATCGAGATCGCCAGGATGTTCTTGGTGCCCACCGACCCGTCCGGGTTGCGGTAGCCCTCGAAGGTGTAGCCCTCGAGCGGGGGCAGGGGGGCCGGCACGCGGGTGGCCATCTCCAGGGCGTCGAGGGCGGGGGCGACCGGCGTCGCGACGCGGGATTCCTCCACCCAGGCGCCCCGCGGGATCGCCTGCGTGGCGATGCCCACCACCTCGCCGTAGCGGCGGACCTCGCCGCCCTCCGGGATGTCGGTGAGCGCCACCTTGTGGCCCTGCGGCACGAACTCGACGAGTTCCAGCCCGTCCGGGAACACGGTGCCGGCTGGCAGCCCGAAGGCGTTGACCACGATCGCGACGTTGTCGCTGTCGCTCAGGCGGATCGTGCGCGGCACGTCTCCGGCGGCCCCTCCGGCGGCCCCCGCGCCGGCCGGGTGCGGGCGGGTCGGGGCTTCGATCTCGGCCTGCATCGGATGCTCCTTCCGTCTCGCGCCCGTCCGGGCTTCTGTCGGGCTCAGGCGGCGTCGCCGACCGCGTGGTTCGCCAGGGCCTCCAGGGCCTTCACCATGGCGGAGTGGTCCCAGGCCGCGCCGCCCTGGGCCACGCAGGCCGAGAACAGCTGCTGCGCCAGCGCCGTGGCGGGCAGGCTGAGGCCCAGCGTCCGGGCGCTGTCCAGGGCGAGGTTGAGGTCCTTCTGGTGCAGGGCGATGCGGAAGCCGGGATCGAAGGTCCGCTCGATCATCCGCGCGCCGTGCAGCTCCAGGATCCGCGAGGTGGCCAGCCCGCCGGTGATCGCCTGCCGCACCTTGGCGGGGTCGGCGCCGGCCTTCGAGGCGAAGAGCAGCCCCTCGGCCACCGCCTCGATGGTCAGGGCGACGATGATCTGGTTGGCGACCTTGGCCACCTGTCCGGACCCGACCGGGCCGACATGCGTGACCGTCTTGCCCATGGCGGCGAACAGGGGCTCGGCGCGCGCGAAGGTCTCGGCCTCGCCGCCGACCATGATCGAGAGCGCGGCGTTCTTGGCCCCGACCTCGCCGCCCGAGACCGGCGCGTCGAGATAGGCGCCGCCCCGCGCGGCGACCCGGACGGCGAAATCCTTGGTGGCGAGCGGCGCGATCGAGCTCATGTCGATCACGGTCTTGCCGGGCGACAGGCCCTCGGCGACGCCCCCGGGACCGAACAGGACCTGCTCGACGTCCGGGGTGTCGGGCAGCATCAGGATGGTCGTGTCGGACCGCTTCGCGACCTCGGCGGCGGTGGCGCAGGCCGTGCCGCCCGCCGCCAGCAGTGCGTCTGGGACGCTGCGCCGGCTCTTGAGGAACAGGCTGTGGCCCGCTGCGATCAGGTGACCCGCCATGGGCGCGCCCATGATGCCGAGGCCGATGAATCCGATGTTCATGGGTTGTGATCCCGGTTGCGGAACTCAGCCACGGAAGCGGGCGGCGAGCGCCTCGGAGCTGCGGGCGAGCAGCCCCATGTCGGAGCCCACCGCGGTGAAGCGGGTGCCGGCCGCGATGTAGCGGCGGGCGAGCTCCTCGCTCGGCGTGAGGATGCCGGCCTGCTTGCCGGCCCGGACGATCCGGGCGACCGCCGCCTCGATGGTGGCGACCACCTCCGGGTGGCCCTGCTGGCCGACATAGCCGAGGCTGGTGGAGAGGTCGCCGGGCCCGATGAATACGCCGTCCACGCCCTCCACGGCGGCGATCGCGTCGAGATTGTCGAGGGCGCGCCGGGACTCGACCTGCACCGCCACGAAGATCTCGGCCTCGCAGCGGGTGTGGTAGTCCTTGATCCGGCCGAACCGGGCGGCGCGGGGCGCCTGCGAGAAGCCGCGGATGCCGCGGGGCGCGTAGCGCGTCGCCGCGACCACCCGGGCGGCCTGCCCGGCATCGTCGATGTTGGGGATCATCAGCGACTGCGCGCCGGCGTCGAGGACGCGCTTGATCGTGATCGGGTCGTCGCTCGGCACCCGCACCATCGGGTGCGTGCCGCCCTCCATCATCGCCTGGAGCTGGGCGTAGATGTCCCGGAGGTCGTTGGCCGAGTGCTCCATGTCGAGGAGCAGCCAGTCGAACCCGGCCCCGGCGACCACCTCGGTGGAGATCGGACTCGCGAGGCTGCACCACAGGCCGATCTGCTGGCGTCCCTCGGCGAGGGCCACCTTGAAGCGGTTGGTGAGGCTGTCCATCACGATCCTCCCTGGGCGCGAGCCCGTCGCGGCGTCTGCGCGCCGTCCCAGCCATCACGCGCAGCCTTCCGCCGCGAGGTCAAAGCCAAACACTGGATCGATCGATGCCGATCACGCATCGATCGGCGGTCCGCGCTCAGGCGGGCGGCATCTCCGCCAGGATCGAGACGAGCTGGGCGATGAGCGGATCGTCGGCATCGCGCCGCCAGGCGAGGAGGAGCTCCACCGGGCGCGGGGTGGGCAGGGCAAGGGGCCGGAACACTACGCCCTCGAAGCGCAGGCGTTCGGCGGCCGCCGGCACCAGGGCGATCCCGAGGGCCGCCCGGACGAGGGCCAGGATCGAATGGATCTGCGTCAGCTGCTGGACGATCCGGGGCTGGATCTCGGCCTCGGCGAGCACGCCGAGAACGAGGTCGTGGAAGTAGCGCGCCTCGTTGGGCGCGTAGCCGATGAACGGCGCGCGCCCGAGATCGCCGGGGGTCAATCCGTCGCGCAAAGCCAGGGAATTCCCGGCGGGCAGCGCGACCACGAGGGGCTCGGCGAGCGCCCGGACCGCGATCAGGTCCGGATGCGTCACCGGCGGCCGCACCAGCGCGACGTCGATGCGGCCGGCGAGCAGTTCCTCGATCTGATCCTTGCTGACCATCTCCCGCAACGCGAGCGACACGTCCGGCAGCGCCCGCCGGAACGCCGTGACGAGGCGCGGCAGGAAGTCGTAGGCCGAGGCCGCCGTGAAGCCGCACTTGAGGACGCCCGCGCGCCCCGCCGCGACCTGCCGCGTGACGAGGGTCGCGGTCTCGGCGAGCCGCAGGATGCGCTGCGCCTCGGGCAGGAAGCTGCGGCCGGCGGCGGTCAGCCGGACGGTGCGGCTGGTCCGCTCCAGGAGCTGCACGTCGAGGACGCGCTCCAGAACCTGGATCTGCCGCGACAGCGGCGGCTGCGTCATGTTCAGCCGGGCGGCCGCGCGCCCGAAATGCAGCTCCTCCGCCACGGCGGCGAAGCACCGGAGCTGGCTGAAGTCGAACATGGGCACTCCCCCGCGCGGCGATGCGGATCGGGATCATAGTGCCTCGGCGGCGTCCGCGTCCCAGCGGCCGCCCTCATCCAAAAAGGCTAAGCCCACGGGCGTTGGCGAACCACCGTGTCATCCGTCCTGCTCCCCGATGGGTCGCGGGTCCGTGTCAGGGAACCGGCGGCCGCTCGTGCGAAGCCGGCTTCGGGAGGCCGCTCGAACGCGCGCGCCCCCGGCCGGGCCGATCGCGACGCCCGCCTCCCCGGCCCCTCCGCGTCACGGTGTCAGGACATGCCCGGCATAGTCGATCCTGCCATCGACGCCCTTCGTCCAGACATGCATGATGTAATCGAGGCGGGCGGGATCGCCCTTCCTGTCGTAGGCGATCGGGCCGACCACCGTATCCACCGTCTTGCCCTGGTGCAGCCAGTCAGCCAGCGTTCGGCCGTCCACGGAGCCGGTCTCGGCTATCGCCGCGGCGAGCACCTGCACGGCCGCGTAGGCGTACAGGGTGAAGGCCTCGGGATCGATGCCCCTGGCGTTGAAGGCCGCCACGGCCGCCTGGGCGTTCGGGTTCCTGCGCGCGTCCGGCGGGAAGGTCATCAGCGTGCCCTCCGCCGCCATGCCGGCGATCTGCACGAACTCCTTGTCGGTGATCCCGTCGCCGCTCATCACCCGGGCCTTCAGGCCCTGGTCGCGCATCTGGCGCAGGATCAGTCCGGCCTCGGTGTGATAGCCGCCATAGTACACGACATCGACGCCGTTCGACTTCAGCCGGGACACCACGGCCGAGTAGTCCTTCTCGCCCGGGTTGATGCCTTCGAACAGCGCCTCCCGGCCGCCCTTAGCCTTGAACGCCTTCAAGGTCTCCTCGGCCAAGCCCTTACCGTAGGGCGTCTTATCGTGAATGAAGGCGATCTTCCCGTCTTGGAAGTGCGCGGCGAGGTAATTGCCGGCCACCACACCCTGCTGATCGTCGCGACCGCAGGTGCGGAACGTGTTCCACAGGCCCCGCTCGGTGAACGTCACGTTCGTGGAAGCGGGGGTGACCTGGACGATGCCGGCGTCAAGGAGGACGTCCGAGGCGGGGATCGACACGCCGGAATTGAAGCTGCCGACCACCATCTTCACGCCCTCGCCGGCGAATTTGTTGGCCACCGAGACGCCCTGCTTCGGGTCGGAGGCGTCGTCGCCGATGACGGCCGCCAAGGTCTGGCCCTTGATCCCGCCGGCCGCATTGAGGTCGGCGATCGCCTGGATGGCGCCGTTCCTGATCTGTGTGCCGAGCGCCGCATACGGCCCGGTCAAGGGCGCGGCGATGCCGATCTTCACGGGGCCGCGCGTCTCCTGAGCCTGCGCGGCACCCGCCGCCAGGAGCCCGAGAAGACAGGCTGCGAGGGTTACTCTCACGATCAACTCCCGGATCGAACAGGACGGCCTGAGGCCCTCCGATGCGCCGAGGGGACTCCTGCCCGGATGCGCCGCCGACCCGGATCGGGCTTCGGCGGCGCGCGGATCACGGCAAGGGTTCGCAGCGCCGTCAGGGTGCCAGTTCGTTGCCCGCATAGTCGATCCTGCCGTCGGCGCCCGTCTTCCAAGTATACATGACGTAGTCGGGCCGGGTGATGTCGCCCTTCCTGTCATAGGTGAGCGGCCCGATCACGGTATCCACGGGCTTGCCCTGGTGCAGCCAGTCGGCGAGCGTCTTGCCGTCGCTGGAACCGGTCTCGGCCATCGCCTTCGCCAGGACCTGGACGGCCGCGTAGCCATAGAGCGTGTAGGCGTCGGGATCGATCGCCCGGGCGTTGAAGGCCGCCACTACGGCCTTGGCGTTCGGGTTCCTGCGCGCGTCGGGCCCGAAGGTCATCAGCGTGCCGTCGGCGGCTGGACCTGCGATCTGGACGAACTCCTTGGGGGCGAGCCCGTCGCCGCCCGCCAGGATCGCCTTGAGGCCCTGGTCGCGCATCTGGCGCAGGATCAGGCCGGCCTCGGTGTGGTAGCCGCCGAAATAGACGACGTCGACATGGGCCGACTTCAGCTTGGAGACGAGGGCCGAGTAGTCCTTCTCGCCTGGGTTGATGCCCTCCAGAAGCACCGCGCTGCCGCCCTTGGCCCTGAGGGCCTTCAGGGTCTCCTCGGCCAAGCCTTTGCCGTAGGGAGACTTGTCGTGGATGACGGCGATCCGCCTGTCCCGGAAATGATCGGCGAGGTAGGCGCCGGCCACGGCGCCCTGCTGATCGTCGCGGCCGCAGGTGCGGAAGGTGTTCCACAGGCCCCGCTCGGTGAACGTCACGTTCGTGGAGGCGGGGGTGACCTGGATGATGCCGGCATCGAGATAAACGTCGGAGGCCGGGATCGACACGCCCGAGTTGAAGGCACCGACCACCATCTTCACACCCTCGGCGGCGAGCTTGTTGGCCACCGAGACACCCTGCTTCGGGTCGGAGGCGTCGTCGCCGATGACAGCCTCGAAGGTCCGTCCCCCGACCCCGCCGGCCCTGTTGATGTCCGCGATCGCCTGACTCGCGCCGGTCCGGATCTGAGCCCCGAAAGCCGCGTACGGCCCGGTTATGCCGACCGCGATCCCGATCTTGACCGGTCCGTCCCTCTCGTCGGCCTGCGCGGCACAGAGCATCAGCAGACCGGCGACGGCTGCAAGGCGCAGGCTTCTCATCGATCCCTCCGGCACGCGACGCCCGGCAATCCGGCCGCATCGAAAAAGACTTCATCGGGCACAGGGCGCGATTCCAGGCACCGCGAATCTCGTCTGCACAGACTTGCAAGCACAAAAAACGGCGTCAAGCTTTGTTTTGCGACCGCCGTCGGGCTTTTTAGATCGAATTTTAGATCCAATCTGAGGCGATCGACGCAATAAATACTACAAACGTATCGATCATACGCACTATCGACGACAGCGGACTGCGTTCCAAACGGCCATGTCTCCGTTCCGGAGGCGGAGGCCGCTGCCCGGGGGCGAAGTGGCGTCGATGATGCATCCGGCCGGCGACGCCACAGCAGCCCTCAAGACCGATGACCGCCGCTCACACGCCCCGCACGCGCATGCCGCGGCCCTCCCGATCGCCGTATCGGGGACGCTCCTGATGGGTCCCCAGAAGGAGGAATCCGTGGACTGGGCGGAGCGCCGCCGCATCGCCGAGCAGGGCCGCGGCGACCGGGCGTGGTCGCTCTGGGGTCCCTATCTGAGCGAGCGCCAATGGGGGACGGTGCGGGAGGATTACAGCCCCGACGGCAATGCCTGGCGCGGCCTTCCGCACGAGGAAGCCCGCTCGCGGGCCTATCGCTGGGGCGAGGACGGACTGGCCGGGATCTGCGACGCGCGCGGCAGCCTGTGCCTCGCGCTCGCCCTCTGGAACGGGCGCGACCGGATCCTGAAGGAGCGGCTGTTCGGCCTCACCAACCAGGAGGGCAACCATGGCGAGGACGTCAAGGAGGTCTACCACTACCTCGACGCCGTCCCGAGCCACGCCTACCTGAAGATGCTCTACCGCTATCCCCAGGCGGCCTTTCCCTACGAAGACCTCGTCCGCGAGAATGCCCGGCGCGGGCGGGACGAGCCCGAATTCGAGATCGAGGACACGGACCTCTTCGACGGCAACCGGTTCTTCGACGTCACGGTGGAATACGCCAAGGCGGATGCCGACGACATCCACGTGGTGGTCACCGCGCTGAACCGCGGCCCCGAGACCGCCGGGCTTCACCTCATCCCGCAGCTCTGGTTCCGCAATACGTGGTCCTGGCAGGCCGGGCAGGGGCGRCCGCGGATCGCGCGCGACCCCGCCGACGGCGGCGTGGTCTGCGCGCATCCGCGGCTCGGGCCGTACCGGCTCGCCTTCGACGGGGCGCCGGAGCTGCTGTTCTGCGAGAACGACACCAACCTGCGCCTCCACGGCGGGCAGCCGGACGCCGCCGGACCGTTCAAGGACGGGCTTCACGCGGCGATCGTCGGAGGCGACGCTTCAGCGGTGCGACGGGATGCGGGCACCAAGCTCGGCCTGCACTACGCCCTGCGCCTGGAGCCCGGGGACACCGTCCGGGTGCGCCTGCGGCTGTCGGCGGGCGCCCGCGCCCGCGCGGTCGACGGCGCGGGCGCCCTGGTCCGCCGCCGCGTCGCGGAGGCGGACGCCTTCTACGAGGAGCTTCAGGACGGGATCGGCGACGGGGATGCCCGCGCCATCTTCCGCCAGGCCGCCGCCGGCCTGATCTGGTCGAAGCAGCTCTACAGCTACGACGTGCGGCGCTGGCTGGCGGGCGACCCGCTCCAGCCGCCGCCGCCGCCGGAGCGCGACGGCGGCCGCAACAGCCAGTGGCGCCATTTCGCGGCGGCCGACGTCCTGTCGATGCCCGACACCTGGGAATATCCGTGGTTCGCCGCCTGGGACCTTGCCTTCCACTGCCTGCCGCTGGCCCTGCTGGACCCAGATTTCGCCAAGAAGCAGCTCCTGCTGCTCACCCGCGAATGGTACATGCACCCGAACGGGCAGCTCCCGGCCTACGAGTGGGAGTTCGGCGACGCCAACCCGCCGGTGCATGCCTGGGCCGCCTACCGGGTGTTCGAGATCGACCGGGACCGGCGGGGCGGGCGGGGCGACCTCGCCTTCCTGGAAGGCGTGTTCCACAAGCTCCTGATCAACTTCACCTGGTGGGTGAACCGCAAGGACGCGCAGGGGCGCAACGTCTTCCAGGGGGGCTTCCTGGGGCTCGACAATGTCGGCGTGTTCGACCGGTCGCGGCCGCCTCCGGGTTTCGGGGTGGTGCATCAGGCCGACGCCACCGCCTGGATGGCGATGTACGCGCTCAACATGATGCGCATCGCCCTGGAACTCGCCCTCCACAACGACGTCTACGAGAGCACCGCCTCGAAGTTCTTCGAGCACTTCCTGCTCATCGCCGAGGCGATGACCGACATGGGCGGTCAAACGGGCGACGCGGGCTTCGGTCTGTGGGACGAGACCGACGAATTCTACTACGACGAGGTCGACATCCCCGGCGGCGGGATGCTGCCGCTGCGGGTCCGTTCCATGG
Source organism: Methylobacterium sp. P5_C11 (assembly GCF_054049775.1). Classification (NCBI taxonomy): domain Bacteria; kingdom Pseudomonadati; phylum Pseudomonadota; class Alphaproteobacteria; order Hyphomicrobiales; family Methylobacteriaceae; genus Methylobacterium; species Methylobacterium sp. P5_C11. The sequence continues at coordinate 71,882 of NZ_JBFULS010000009.1, forward strand.
TCGGGCTGGTGCCGCTCTTCGCCGTGGAGGTGATCGAGCCCTCCGTGCTCCAGCGGCTGCCGGATTTCGCCCGCCGCCTGAACTGGGTCCTGGAGAACCGGCCCGAACTCGCCCGGCTGGTCTCCCGCTGGAACGAGGGCGGCGTGAAGGATCGCAAGCTGCTGTCGCTGCTGCGGGGCCACCGGATGAAGGCGCTGCTGCGGCGCATGCTCGACGAGGCCGAGTTTCTCTCGCCCTACGGCGTACGCTCGCTGTCGAAGGTCCACCGCGATGCGCCCTACGTGCTCAACGAGCTGGGCGCCTCCTTCACGGTCCGGTACGATCCGGCCGATTCCACCTCGAACATGTTCGGCGGCAATTCGAACTGGCGCGGCCCGGTCTGGATGCCGATGAACTTCCTCATCGTGGAGGCGCTCCGACGCTTCCACACCTATTACGGCAACGATTTCCAAGTGGAGTACCCGACGGGCTCGGGCAGGCCGATGACGCTCAGCACCATCGCGGATGCCCTCGAAGACCGTCTGATCGCCCTGTTCGCCAAGGACGGGACCGGTCGCCGGCCGGCCTTCGGGATGCGCCCGCCGATACCCCCGGCACCGGGCGCCGAGGAACCGCTTCTGTTCCACGAGTTCTTCGACGGCGACACCGGCCGGGGTCTCGGCGCCGCGCACCAGACCGGCTGGACGGCGCTGATTCTCAACCTGCTGCGCGATCGGGCGCGGTCCCGATAGGCTTGCTCGACAGGCGTGCCGGCGCCCGACCGGGTCGGGCGCCCAGCGATCCCGATCAGCAGCTCAGACGGCGACCCTCGCGACGCCCGAACACCCGGTAATGCGCGGCCCCGGATTCCATCTGGCCGTTGGCCACGGCGCGGCGGACATCCGGATTGCAGCGCAGGTATTCGCGCTCGTCGAACCCGTAATTGGCGCGGCCGCGATACTCGTCCCGATCGCGGTAGCCACGGTCGCGGGACTCGTAATCGCCACGATCCCGATAGCCGCGGCCGCCGTAATCGTCGTAGTCGGGGCGCGGCTGCGCCGAGACCGGGCCGACCACGCCCAGGATGCCGAGGCTCAAAGCGGCCGCTGCCAGAAACGCCTTCATTGTACCAATCCTCCCTTTCGGTGCCTTGAAACGCACAGCGGCACGGATGGTTCGATCGTCCCGAACGTACGGCACGCAGTGCTTTCCGCGAGGATGGCCGGGCCTGCGGACCGGGCGAGACTCCTGATCCTGTCGGGCGACGGAGTGCGGGCCGGATCGAGATCCCGGCCTCTCGACTTCGGCGGGGGCAGGGGGTCCGAGGCCCGGTTCGCCGCGAACGTCTTCGGCGTTTCGCACAGGGGACGTCCGGGGTCGGGCGCCGGTCCAGGGCCGCCCGGCTGTCGGGAGCCCGCCGCGGCAAGCTCCCGAAACCCGCGCGTCGCGCCCGGCCTTCCGCCGGACCCGACGCGGATCGCCGTCACATGCGGTGCATCATCTCACGACGCATCATGCGGTGGCGCATCTCACGGTGCATCATGTGCCGCTCCATCCGGTGCCGCATCATCCGGCGCTCCATGTGACGCCGCTCCATGCGCCGCTCCATCCGATCCATCTGGACCGTCGAAACCATGTCGGCGGGCGCCGACACGCCGGTCCCGGGGCCGATCGGCGCGGCGGAGGCCGGGAGCGCGACGACGCCGCCGAGGGCCGCCAGCAAGGCGGCGGTGATGATCGATGAACGCAAAGGAAATATCCTCTCTGCCGCCGGGGGAGGGGGCGGGCATGTCCCACGGGGCTTCGGGCGGCACAGGTCTTCCCGAAGCCCCGCCCAGGAAGGCGCCGACCGCCGGGATGGTTCCCCGGATTGAATCCGCCGCGTGCGCTCAGACCGGAAAACTCGGCTCGGCCACGTCCAGCGGAAGCGGGAACGGGCGAGCCCAAGGCGCTCTCCGGGATGGCGTATCGCGCCTGACGGGCTTCGCGGCGGGCGACAGCGGAGATCGGCGCGGCGACACGGGACAAGGGCATCTGCGAGCGGACCGCCCGCAGGTGATGCAACGATGCATCACCGAAGTCGAAAGCATGATTCCCCCGGACTCGCACAGAATCAAATTCGATCGCGTGAGCTCGAATAACGGGCGATGAAGACATATCGATTTTTAGATATATTCCATTCATTTCGACAAATATTCTGATCGAAATTAGAATTCTTGCAAGCTCAGGATTTCCATTTTTTTAAGCCGTATTTTCAGAATAGATTTATTTTGCCATAGATGTATCGTCGCAGCATGATCGAAAGCGGTACGTTGACCAACTTCAGTCTTCAACAGATCGCGAATCTGACGGCATGAAGAATTTTTATCCAGCCTTCGATCATGCGGGACCGGGGAGCTATACATGCAACAAACATTGAAATAAGGAATTTTTCTCTTACTCCTCTCGCAGACCGCGATGGCGGCGGACCTCCCACGGTCGTCCCGCCCGGCGCCGCCCGCCCCGCCCGTCTTCACCTGGACCGGAGCCCATGCCGGCCTGTTCGGCGGGTACGGCACGCTGGATCGCGCCACGCAGTTCGTCTGCACAGGTCCGGGCGGGCAGCCCGGCGCACGCTACTGCCCCGTCCTCCCGGCGAAGCAGGCCTCCGACGACGGCTTCATCGGGGGCGGTGAGCTCGGCTACGATTGGCAGGTGGGCTCCGGGCTCGTGGCCGGCGGCGCCGTCGATCACCAGTTCACCCGGCTCTGGGGTTACGATCGCTGGAAGGGCACCGTCCCAACAGAATCCGGCGGCTATTTCCGCCGCAGCGTCGCCCATTCCGGGCAGCGGCTGGACGACCTAAACACGATCCGCGGCAAGGTCGGCTTCGCCTTCGACCGGACCCTCGTCTACGCCACCGGCGGCCTCGCCTTCGGGAACGTCCGGACCGACAACAACGTGACGCTGGCAGGCTTTCCCCTCTTCGATGGCCGGCACGGCGAGATGCGTCTGGGCTACGTGGCCGGCGGCGGCATCGAGCACGCCTTCAGCGCGCATCTCTCGGCCAAGATCGAGGGCCTGTATTACGACCTCGGCAGCCGCGCAGTCCTCCCGGCCCCGAGCTATCCCGTGCTGACCGGCTACCATGCCGGCACCCGCATCGCGACGGACGGCTTCCTGACTCGGGTCGGCTTGAACTACCGGTTCGGAGCCAGCCTGCCCGACCTGCCATCGCCGTCATCGACCGGCCCGGCGACCTGGGGCCTCGAGGCCGGCCTGCGCTACCTCTTCAGTTCCGGCAGCCCGCGCGAGAAGCTTGGCGACCCCTACGCGCCCGGCCAGCTCAATTCCCGCCTGACCTACGCCAAGACCGACGCCCATGCCGGCGAGACCTTCGTCCGGCTCGATCACAACCCCACAGGCCTGTTCGCCAAGGGATTCCTCGGCTCGGGCGGAGTCACGGGCGGGCGCCTCGCCGACGAGGATTTTCCACCCGTCGAAGTCCCCTATTCGAAGACGCATTCGCCGATCAAGGACGGCGATATCGGCTACGGCGTGATCGACTTCGGCTACGACGTGTTGCGCCGGGACGGGTTCAAGCTCGGGGGTTTCCTCGGCTACCAGTACTTCTCCGAGCTGTATAACGGTTACGGCTGCCGGCAGGTGGCGCGCGGCGACATCTGCGCCAGCGATCCGCAACCGGCCAGCATCAAGACCCTCGGCGAGAACATGCAGTGGAACGCCCTGCGCGTCGGCGTCATCGACGAGGCGCGGTTCGACCGGGTCCGGCTGAGCCTGGAGGGTGCCTACCTGCCGGTCGTGTCGCTCAGTGGCGTCGACCGGCACTGGAACCGGCCGAACATCAACCCGGGGGCGGAATCGGGCCGGGGCGACGGCTACTTCCTGGAGGGCATCGCCTCCTACGACCTGACACCGTCCGTCAGCGTCGGCGTCGGCGGCCGCTACTGGCGGATGCAGACCGACAAGGCCAACACGACGGCCTTCGCGTTCTCCCCGCCCAGCCCAATGAAGTTCCAGACCGAGCGCTACGGCGGATTCGTGCAGCCCTCCTACACGCTGGCCGATTTTGGGTTCGGCGACGCAGCTGACCCGGGGGCCGTGATCCGCAAGGACTGAGCCCGCATTCGCGGCGGTCATCCGGCCGAAGCCGACCGGACCGGAGGGTGAAGAGCCGGACGGCGCCGGACCATCGGTCGGAGCCACGATGCCGGCGCTCGGCACGCGACGAGGCCCGTCGCGTGCCGGGCCGAGACCGGAGAACCGGCCCACCCTGCGCCGGGACGGCGGCACGGCGACCATCCCGGAGGCAAGCTCGGCGCGCCCGGCCCCCTCACGGCCGCAGCCGGGCCGGGTTGCCCAGGGCGGTGGCGCCGGGCGGCACGTCGCGCGTCACCACGCTGCCCGCCCCGATGATCGCATCGTCGCCGATCGTCACCCCGGGGAGGATGATGGCGCCGCTGCCGATCCAGACGTTGGCGCCGATCACGACGGGACGGCCGAATTCCAGCATCTGCCGACGCTGCGCCGGGTCGCGCGGATGATCCGGTGTCAGGATCTGCACGGCCGTGCCGATCTGGGTCATGTCGCCGATGGTGACCGACACCACGTCGAGGATGCAGCAGCCGAAGTTCAGGAACACGCCGCGGCCCAGGCTGATGTTGTAGCCGTAGTCGCATTGGAACGGCGGCCGGACGTTGCAGCCCGGGCCGACGCGCGCGAAGGCCTCCTCCAGGAGAGTCTGCCGCTCGGGCTGGCTCCGCGTCTGCGTGGCGTTGTACCGGTCCATCCATTCCGAGATGCGCCGGTTGTCGGCGGCCAGTTCCGGGTCGTCGGCGCAGTACAGCGCGCCGGCCAGCATCTTCTGCTTCTCGGTCTTCATGATCTCTGTCTTCATGGTCAGGACCTCCCTCCGCGCGGCCGCCTCCGGGCCGGCGCGGCCGCGCGGGCTGTCGGCACCGGCACCGCAGGCCCTGATCATGCGTACATATGTACATATCAAGGCCGCGCGCCATGGCCCGGCTGCCTTGAACCGGATCCGAGGAGGTCTGCTTGCCCGCCGCCCAGCGCCGTTTCGACCCGGATCGCCGGGCGCGCATCATCCAGGCGACTCTCGACGTCGTCGCCCAGCACGGCGTCGCCGGCACGACCCATCGCCGCGTCGCGGTGGCGGCCGACGTGCCGCTCGGCTCCATGACCTACCATTTCGACAGCCTCGACGCGCTGCTGACGGAGGCGTTCACGGGGCTCGCCGACACGGTCTCGGCGCGGTTCGCCGACCGGCTCGCCGCGGCCGCGACTGTCGACGACGCCTGCGAGGCTGTGGTCGACCTGGTCGTGAGCGACCTCTGGGCGAGCCCGCGCACGATGCTGCTGAGCTACGAACTCTACGCCTTCGCGGCCCGGAACCCGCCGCTGCGCCGGGTCATGCAGGACTGGATGGCCAAGAGCCGCGCCGCCCTGGAGCGGCACTTCGCGCCGGAGACCGCCAAGGCGCTCGACGCGATGATCGAGGGCCTGACGATCCATCGCTCGGTCGACCCGCACCCCGCCGACCGGGCACAGGTGCGGGCTATCGTCGAGCGGCTGGTTCGCTAGGGCATCGATCCGAACGAAAGCGTCAGCGACGTTTGGATCGGTGCCTCAACTGACGCCGGGGGCTTGCGCAGGATTGACGCGACGGCGTCCGAGCACTCGGTGCTCCGGCTGGGGCCGGTCGGCGCGACGCCGCAGGGTGGCCGGCCCACGCGCGATCGGGCCGCCTCCGAGGGCAGCAGCGCAAGACGCCGCGGCTGGGGGCCTTCGGCCGCAAACGCCCTTGCCTTCGAAGCCAAGCCTGTCCGACCCTGCCCTCGTCCGGACGACCCGTGTCGTGAGTCGGCCGGCCGGAGGGGGACTCCACGTCATGACATCCGTCGGTCCGCACCGCCCCGTCGCGCTGGCGACCCTGGCGTCGCTGGTTCTCGGCCTCCTGGTGCCCGGATTCGCCCGGGCCGCCGACAAGGAGGTCACCTTCGCCCACCAGGACATGGTGGTGCCGTTCCGGGCGCTGATGGACTCGAGCGCCCTTGAGACGGCGACCGGCTACACGGTGCACTGGCGCAGGTTCGGCGGCGGCGGCGACGTGATCCGCGCCATGGCCTCGGGCAGCGTCCAGATCGGGGAGGCCGGGTCGAGCCCGATCGCGGCGGCCGCCTCCCAGGGCCTCGACATCCAGCTGTTCTGGATCCTCGACGAGATCGCCGATGCCGAGCAGCTCGTGGCACGCAGCGGCAGCGGCGTGACGCGCGTGGCCGACCTGCGCGGCAAGACCATCGCGGTGCCATTCGTGTCGACGTCGCACTACCAGCTGATCGCCGCGCTGGCGGAGGCCGGGCTCTCCCAGACGGATGTCCGGATCCTGAACATGCGCCCGCCCGAGATCGCCGCCGCCTGGGAACGCGGCGACATCGACGCGACCTTCATCTGGGACCCGGTGCTCGCCGGGGTGAAGAAGTCCGGCACCGTGGTGGCCTCGGCGGGGGACCTCGCCCGCCGGGGCAAGGCGACCTTCGACGGCCTCGTGGTCGACCGGGCCTGGGCGGCGCGGAACCGGGACTTCCTGGTGACCCTCGTCAAGCTGATCGCCGCCCAGGACGCGGCCTACCGGGCCAAGCCCTGGGGCGCCGACGCCCAGGAGGTGAAGGCCGTGGCCCGGATCACCGGCTCGACTCAGGCGGAGGTGCCGGCGAGCCTCGCGGCCTACCGGTTCCCGACCCTGGAGGCGCAGGCCTCCCCGGCCTGGCTCGGCGGCGCCGCCGCCAGGGCGCTGACCGAGACCGCGGAGTTCCTGAAGGCGCAGGGCCGCGTCCAGACCCTGGCCCCCGATTACGGCCGGTTCGTCACGGGGGACTACGTGGAGGCGGCCCGGAAATAGCCTGTTCCCGGACCGGAGGCCGCATGATCGAGATCCGCAACCTGACCGTCCGCTACGGCGCGGGCGTCGACGCGGTCGCCGCGCTGTCGCGGGTCGACCTGACCATCGCCCCCGGGGAGTTCGTGGTGGCGCTCGGCGCCTCGGGCTGCGGCAAGACCACCCTGCTCTCGGCGATCGCGGGCTTCCTCGAACCCACCGAGGGCCGCATCCTCCTCGACGGCGTCCCGGTCCGGGGGCCGGGGGCCGACCGGGGCGTGGTGTTCCAGCGCCACGCCCTGATGCCCTGGCTGGATGTCGCCGGGAACGTGGCCTTCGGGCCGAAGATGCGGGGCGTCCCCCGGCCGGAACGCCGCCGGGTCGCCCTGGCGATGCTCGACCTCGTGGGTCTCGCGGGCTTTGCCGACCGCAAGGTCTACGAACTCTCGGGCGGCATGCAGCAGCGGGTCGGCCTCGCCCGGGCGCTCGCCGGCGACCCGCGCGCCCTGCTGATGGACGAACCGCTGGGCGCCCTGGACGCCTTCACCCGCGAGCAGATCCAGGAGCTGATCCTCCGGATCTGGCACAGGACCGGCAAGATGGCCTTCTTCATCACCCACGACGTCGAGGAGGCGGTGTTCCTGGCGACCCGCCTGGTGATCATGAGCCCGCGGCCCGGCCGCATCGTCGAGACGCTGGAGCTGCCCTTCTCCCGGGCGGCGCTCGGGGGCCGCGACACCCGGGCCGTGAAATCGGATCCCGCCTTCATCGCCGTGCGCGAGCGCGTCCTAGACCGCATCCGCCAGGGGGGCGAAGCACCCGCCGGGATCCTCCGATGAGCGGGCGGCCCCTCGACCCGCCGGCCACCCTGTCGGACCCCGCCGCGGATCCGCCGGCGCGGCCCGGACCGCGCCGCAGCGGGGCGCTCGTCCCGGCGGTCAGCGCCGCCTCCGTGTTGGCGGCCCTCGGCCTCTGGGTCCTGGCCACCCGCGCCGGCTGGATGAAGCCGCTGTTCCTGCCGCCGCCGAAGGCGGTCCTCACGGCCTTCGGGCAGGCGTGGCGCGGGGAAATCGACGGCGTCCCGCTCGGTCTCCATGTCCGCGACAGCCTCCTGCGGATTCTCGGCGCCTTCGGGCTCGCGGTCCTGGTGGGAATCCCCGCCGGGCTCGCCATGGGGACGAGCCGGATCGCCCGCGGCGTCCTCGACCCGCCGATCGAGTTCTACCGGCCGCTGCCGCCGCTGGCCTACCTGCCGCTGATGATCATCTGGTTCGGGATCGGCGAGCTGTCGAAGGTTCTGCTGATCTTCCTCGCCTGCTTCGCGCCGGTGGCGCTCGCCGCGCGGGCCGGCGTGCGCTCCGCCGCGACCGACCAAATCAACGCCGCGCGCGCACTGGGGGCGGGCCGCTGGCAGGTCCTGCGCCACGTGGTGTTCCCGGCGGCGCTGCCGGAGATCCTGGTCGGCCTGCGGATCGGCATGGGCGTGGGCTGGACCACCCTGGTGGCCGCCGAGATGGTGGCGGCCCAGGCCGGCCTCGGCCAGCTCGTGCTCAACGCCTCCAACTTCCTGCGCACCGACGTGGTGCTGATGGGAATCCTGGTGATCGGCCTGTTCGCCGCCCTGTTCGAGTTGGGGATGCGCCTGCTGGAGCGCGCGCTGGTGCCATGGAAGGCCAAGGCCTGAGTGGCGGCACGCGGAACCGGCCGGGCCGGAAAGCCTTTCGCCCCCCGATCCGCCATCATCGTGGTTCACGCAGACACCCGGTCCGGGAAGGTCGAGCAGATCGTCTCAAGACAAAATACAGCATCTGTATATTTGCAGACAAAATCATTTCGATCGCCGATCTGAAATCGAGGCGGCATATGTAGGATCACAAGCGGCGCGTCGAAGGACCCGTGCCTGCGATGGGATCGGGGATGTTTCGGATGCTCCAGACGGACGACGTTGTGTCCGAGGCGGCGCTCGTCGCGGCGCTCGAAGCCTCCGGTGGCGTCGGCTTCTGGATGTGGGACATCCTCCGGGACGAGGCACGGGCCGATCCGGTCAGCGCCCTGCTGTTCAACATCAGCCCGGCCCGGTCGCAGGCGGGCGTCAGCCTCTCCGAGATCCTGAAGGCCGTCCACCCGGACGACCAGCCGCATATCTCGCAGGTCATCCTGGACTGTGTCCGGACCGGCGGTTCCTACACGGCCGAGTACCGGGTCTGCTCGCCGGCGGGCAGGCTGCGGTGGCTGTTCACCCGGGGGCACTTCTACCTGGACCAGAATGGCCGACCGACCACCGGTCGGGGGGTGATCGTGGAGATCTCCGACAGCAAACCTGCCGGCCCGGCCTTCGCGGAGCGCGACGGCACCACGATCGACGATCCGCTCAGCCTGACCGCCGACCTGTGCCTCTCGCTGCACAACACGGTCTCGCAGCTCGGCGACGCGGCCCTCGTGGCGCTGACGGAGACCCTCCTCCTCGAGATCGGCAAGCGCCTGGCGGATCGCGAGCGGGCCGAGCGGATCAGCGGCCTGCATTGAGCGCGGTGGCCGCGCCCGTTCGGCGCGGTGATCCCGTCGCGCGGGACAATGGATGGACGGCTCCGCCGGCTTCCGCCGTCCGGAACTTGGCCGCGCGCCACCCTGGTTTCCCGGTGGAGTGAGCCTCGAGGCTCGCAACCGGAAAGAGGTGATGCCATGGCCACGGACGCCCGCGAGATCTACGTCACGGCCCTGAAGAATACCCACGCCGTCGAGATGCAGGCCCTGCAGATCATGGAGCGGCAGGTCGAGCGCCTGGAGCGTTATCCGGAGATGGAGCAGGCCCTGCGCCGCCACATCGAAGAGACCCACGGCCAGCGCCACCGCCTGGAGGAGGCCCTGCAGAGCCTCTCCGAGAGCCCCTCCACGCTCAAGGAGGGCTTCCTGGGCTTCGTCGGCAACATGATGGCCTTGGGCCATACCCCGGCCCAGGACGAGATCCTGAAGAACACCTACGCCAACCACGCCTTCGAGAACTTCGAGATCGCGGCCTACGAATCGCTGCTCACCATCGGCGAAGCTGCCGGCCAGCAGGCCCACCGGACGGCCCTCGAGCAGTCGCTGAGGGAGGAGCAGGCCATGGCGGAGGCGGTGCGCAAGCTGATCCGGCCGACCACGGAACGCTACCTGTCGCTGACCCTCGCCGGCGAGAAGGCCGACCGTTAGGACCATCCGCCGGAGGGGACACGGCCTTGAGGCCGGCCCTGTCCCTGCGCCGCCGCCCCGCCCAGCCCGTCTCATCGCAGGAGCCCCGCCGCCCGTGTCCGGATCTCCCCCTTTGGAAACGCGACCCGGTCGCGGAACGGACCGCTCCGGGCAGGACGGCCCGGCCGCCTCCGGGCCGCTGGGGACGGGATGCGTCCACCTGTGCGTGGACATGCAGCGCATGTTCGCCGAGTCCACCGACTGGCAGACCCCGTGGATGGGCCGGGTGCTGCCGCAGGTGTGCCGCCTCGCGGCGGCGCATCCGGAGCGGACCATCTTCACCCGCTTCATCCCGGCCGCCCGACCGGGCGACGGCCGCGGCACCTGGGCGACCTACTCGAAGCGGTGGGCCACCATGACACGGGAGCGCCTCGCCCCGGGCCTGATCGACCTCGTCCCCGACCTCGCACGGCTCGTCCCGCCCGCTTCTGTCATCGACAAGGGCGTCTACTCCCCCTGGCTCGACACTGGCCTCGATGCCCACCTGCGGGCGCGGGGGGTCGATACCCTGATCATCACCGGTGCCGAGACGGATGTCTGCGTGCTGGCCGCGGTGCTCGGCGGCGTCGATCTCGGCTACCGGATCGTGCTGGCCACCGACGCCCTGTGCAGCTCCTGCGATGCGGCGCACGACGCCCTGCTGCTGATGTACCGGATGCGCTACGGCCATCAGGTCGAGACGATGACGACCGCCGAGGTTCTCGATCGCTGGTCCTGAGCCACCTGGGGCCGTGCCGAACATTCGACCTGTAATAGCCAAGCTCAGGTGAGGTCTGTCCGAACCGTCCGTGCCCATCTCGTAGCGTGATCACTCGATCCGCGTGCATCCGCACGCGAAAAACAGTCGCGCGGCGCGAACCGCCGGCCAGCATGACCGTTATGTCTCCGAACATGGTTCCGGAGGAAGGTTATGGCCAAGCACGAGATCCTCGGCTACTTCGAGCACCGCCGCGACGGGGCCTGGGTCTGCGTCCGTCCCTTCACCCTGACCACGCGGGATGCCAGCATCGACATCCGGCAGGGCATGCGCTTCGACTACGGCAAGCGCGTCGGGGGCGTCGATCTGGCCGAGTACCTCGAGCGGCTGGGCTCGCAGTTCGGATCCTGAGGCGGGCGCCCGCCCCCAAAGATTCCGCCCTGAACGATCGAGACACGCCCCGAGCGGCACCGGACGCGCGTCCGGTACCGCTCTGCGTCGTTCAGGCGCCGCCCCACTGCATCGTCAGGCCGCCATCGACCACCAGGGTGTGGCCGGTCACGTAATCGGCCGCGTCCGAGGCGAGGTAGAGAATGGCCCGGGCGATCTCCTCCGGCTGGCCGGCGCGGTGCCACGGGATGCGTTCCAGCGACTGTTCGAGAGCCGCCGGATTCTCGAAGCGGTCCGATGTCATCGGGGTCTCGATCAGCCCCGGGGCGACCGTTGTTGACGTTGATCCGGTCCTCGGCGAGTTCCCGCGACAGGGAGCGGCAGAGGGACCCGAGGCCGGCCTTCGACATGCCGTAGGGCGCGCTCTCCGGAGTCGGCAGGTGCTGGGCCACGGAGGAGACGAACACGATCTTGCCCCGGCCACCCTGAGCCTTGCGCATCTTGATGAACGGCCGAGCGCAGAACAGCGGACCCATCAGGTTCACCCGGAGAATCCGCTCCAGCACCGCATCGTCCATCTCGGCGACCGGGACCCCGCTCATGGCTTGGCCGGCATTAGCCACCAGGATGTCGAGGGTGCCGAACTCGCTGCCGATCCGGTCGAAGGCGGCGTTGACGGCGGCCGGATCGCCGGCATCGAGCTGGAGCACCAGTGCCCGGCGCCCCGCGGCCTCGACTCGGGCGGCGGTCTCGCGGATGCCGGCTTCGTCAGTGTGATAGGTGATCGCCACGTCGGCGCCCCCGCGGGCCAGCAGGTCCGCGGTCGCCTGACCGATGCCGGAATCGGCCCCGGTCACCAAGGCACGAGTATCGGTGAAGGTCATACGGGCTGATCTCGTTCAGGATTGCCGCTCGCACGGCCGGATGCCGGGGCAATGGATGCCGCCGGGGCCGGTTCCGGACGCGCGCACCGGCCGCAGGGGAACCCGATCCGAGCCGGCGTCTTTGACGCTCCGCGGCTGCATGGCCTAGTGAGGACGCATGTCGCTGGATGATACGACCCACCCGATCGCCGAGGAGTGCGCGCCCGACACGCGCAGCCGCATCCTCGCGACGGCGGACGCGTATTTCCGCGAGATCGGCTACCAGAAGACGACCGTGGCCGACATCGCCCGGACCCTGAAGATGAGCCCGGCCAACGTCTATCGCTTCTTCGACTCGAAGAAGGCGATCAACGAAGCGGTGCTGGAGCGGCTGATCGGGGAGAGTGAGGCGGTGATTTCGTGCATCGCCGACCGGCCGGGCCTCGACGCCACCGGGCGCCTGGTGGCGGCGATCGAGACCCTGCATCGCGACTGCACCCGGCGCTGCGAGACCTTTCCCCGCCTGCACGAGATGATCGAGGCGGCGATGTCCGAGAGCTGGGACGTCTGCCGCCATCACGTGGCCCGGATCACCGCCGGGTTCGAGCGGATCATCCGCGACGGGGTGGCCCGGGGCGAGTTCGAGGCCGCCGATCCGGCCGAAGCGGCCGCCTGCATCCACGTCGCCATCGCGCGGTACACCCACCCGCTGCTGGTGGGCAGCGCCAGCCTCCAGCCGGTTCCGCCCGTGGAAGCCATGGCGGCGTTCCTGCTGCGGAGCTTGGCGCCACGGGGAGTCTAAGGAACAACCCGCTTCGCAGGATGCGGCACGCGCAGCGGGCGCGCGCGCCGATGCAGGGCGAGGCCGGGGAGCGACGCTCCGCCCGCCTATTCGGAGGCCGCCCCGGCCTCGGGCGCCGGCTCGGAGGCGCTGGGTTGCGGGCCGTCATAGCCCTCGATCACCAGGACCTCCGCTTCGACGCCACCGCGCTGCTTGGCTTTGGCGGCCTGGTAGAGGTCGGAGTTCCAACAGGCGAGGGCGTCGGCGTAGCTCGGGAACTCGATCACCACGTTGCGGGACCGGGCCGGCCCCATCACCGCCTCGTAGGCACCGCCGCGCACCAGGAAGCGGCCGCCATACCGGGCGAAGGCGGCGCCGTTGGCGGCCACGTAATCCTTGTAGGCCTCCGCGTCGCGGACATCGACCCGCGCGATCCAGTAGCCCTTCGCCATGCCGCAACTCCTCCGTTGGGAGGCGAAGTGGGTCCGATCCGCGCGAAGGCAATCCCGGTCCGGGTCAGGCGAGATCCGCCACGATCGCCTGCGCCACGGCGCGCGGGTCGGCGGCGCCGGTGATCGGCCGTCCGACGACCACGTTGTCGATCCCGACCGCTCGGGCCTCGCCGGGCGTCATGACCCGCTTCTGGTCGCCGGCCGCTGCGCCCGCCGGACGGATGCCCGGGGTGACGATCAGCCGGTCGGGTCCGACGATGCCCCGGACCGCCGCGGCCTCGGCAGCGGAGCAGACGAGGCCGTCGATGCCGATCTCGGCGGCCTGGGCGGCGCGCTGGGCCACCAGTTCGGCCACCGGCAGGGCGTAGCCGGCCTCCGCGGCATCCGCGTCGTCGTACGAGGTGAGCACCGTCACGGCGAGGATCTTCAGGCCCGGGCCGCGCCCGCGCAGAGCCGCCCGCATGGTCTGCGGGTAGGCGTGGACGGTGAGGAAGGTGGCGCCGGAGCCGGAGACCGAGCGGACGCCCTCCTCGACGGTGTTGCCGATGTCGTGGAGCTTCAGGTCGAGGAAGACCTTGAGGCCGCGGTTCGCCAGCCGCTCGGCCAGGGCGAGGCCGCCCGCATAACCCAGCTGGTAGCCGATCTTGTAGAAGGTCGCGGCATCACCGATCCGGTCGATCAGCGCCTCGGCCGCCTGCACGCTCGGCAGGTCGAGGGCCACGATCAGGCGGTCGCGGGGGTCTGCGGTCTCGGTCATCGGCGCGTCCTTCGGGGTCGCGGCAGCGATCCCGCGGAACGCCCGCGAGGTCAATGCCGGCCCCATCGCGCCTCACCCCGCCATCACCCGCGCCACCTCGGCCCGCAGCACCGGCAGCAGCTCCGCCGCGAACCACGGCTCGCGCTTGAGCCAGCCGTTGTTGCGCCAGGACGGGTGGGGCAGGGGCAGCACCCGCGGGCGGCGCGGCTCGGACAGGATCTCCCGCCAGCGCCGCACCGTGCCGGTCAGCCCGCCTTCGAGTGTTCCCAGGTGCCAGCCCTGCGCGTACTGGCCGATCACCAGGATCAGATCGAGGTGCGGCAGGCCGGCGAACAGCTCCGCCCGCCAGTTTTCCGCGCATTCCCGGCGCGGCGGCCGGTCGCCGCCCTTGGCGTCGAGGCCGGGAAAGCACGCACCCATCGGCACGATGGCGACCCGGGTGGCGTCGTAGAATTGCGCCGCGTCGAGGCCGAGCCAGGACCGCAGCCGCACGCCCGAGGGATCGGTGAACGGCTGCCCCGTCCGGTGCGCGCGGGTGCCGGGGGCCTGGCTGGCGATGCAGAGACGGGCCGTGGCCGAGCCCTGCACGATCGGCCGGGGTTCCTGGGGCAGGGGCGGGCCGTAGAGCGGGGCGTCCCGGCAGAGGCGGCAGGCGCGCAGGCGCGCGGCGGTGTCGTCGAAGGGCATGGCCCGGAGATGGAGTCGCGGCGCGCAAAAAAGAAACGGCGCGGTGTCGCGCCGCGCCGTCGTCAGTCGGGTCTCTTGCCTTGGGGGGAAGGCCCGTTCGTCTTACGCCGATGCAGGCCGGCGGAAGGTGCGTTTCCTCACGCGCCCTTCACCCCCGAGAGGTCGAGCGGCAGCGAGCGCAGGCGCCGGCCGGTGGCGGCGAAGACCGCGTTGGCGATCGCCGGACCCAGGACGGGCACCCCCGGCTCGCCGATCCCGGTGGGCGCCACCTGGCTCGGCACGATGTGCACCTCCACCGTCGGCATCTCGCTCATCCGGGTCGGCGCGTAGGCGTCGAAATTCTGCTCTTGCACGTGGCCCTCCTTGAGGGTGATGCGGTTGCGGAGCACCGCCGACAGGGCAAAGCCTACCGCGCCCTCGACCTGCGCGCGGATCACGTCGGGGTTGACCGGCACGCCGACATCCACCGCCGCCACGATCCGGTTCACCCGGATGCCCGCATCCTGCGCGGTGACGTCGGCCACCATGGCGACGTAGGAGCCGAAGGATTCGTGGACCGCCACCCCGAGGCCGCGGCCCTGCTCCTGCGGCTTGGCGCTCCAGCCGGCCTTGTCGGCGGCGAGGGTGAGCACGCCGGACAGCCGCGGCGCCTGGGTCAGGAGGGAGAGCCGGTAGGCCACCGGATCGACGTTCGCGGCGTGGGCCAGCTCGTCGATCATCACCTCCATCACATGGGCCGTGTGGGTGTGGCCGACCGAGCGCCACCACAGGACCGGCACGCCCTCGCGGCCGTTATGGACGCCGAACCGGTAGGCCGGCAGGGCGTAGGGCGTGTCGGAGGCGCCCTCCACGGTGGTCGCGTCGATGCCGTTCTTGACGATCATCGCCTCGAAGGGCGAGCCGATCATGATCGACTTGCCGACCATGACGTGGTCCCAGCCGACCACCGCGCCCTTGCCGTCGATGCCGGCCCGGACCTTGTGCACCACGGTCGGGCGGTAATAGCCGCCGGCCATGTCGTCCTCGCGGGTCCAGACGAGGTGCACGGGGGCCTTCTCGCCCGACGCCTTCAGGACGGTCGCGGCCTCCGCGAGGTAGTCGGCGGTGGGGGTCGCCCGGCGGCCGAAGGAGCCGCCCGCCCAGTTGCTGTGCAGCCGCACCCGGTCCGGCGTCACCCCGAGGATCGCCGCCATCGTCGCCTGCTCGACGGTCTGGAACTGGAAGCCCGCATAGACGTCGTAGCCGCCGTCGGCCGCCCGCTCGATCGTGGCGTTGAGCGGCTCCATCGCCGCGTGGGCGAGGTAGGGGAAGGTGAACTCGGCCTCGATCACCTGGGCGGCGCCCTTCAGCGCCGCCTGCGGGTCGCCGCGCTCCGAGGCCGTGAGGCCGGGGCTCTTGGCCCGCTCCCGGTACTCGGCGAGGATCGCGTCCGACGAGCGGGTCTCGGCGGTGCTGTCGTCCCAGGCGACGGCAAGCGCCGCGCGGCCCTTCATGGCGGACCACGTGTCGCGGGCGATCACCGCCACGCCGGTCGGCACCTGCACGACGTCAAGGACGCCCGCGACCTTGCGGGCGGCGGCGGGGTCGAAGCGCGTCACGGTGGCGCCGAAGCGGGGCGCCCGGGCCACCACGGCCGTGACTTGGTTCGGGCGGCGGATGTCGAGGGAGTAGACCGCCGTGCCGTTGGTCTTGGCCACGGAATCGAGGCGCGGGATCCGCTGGCCGATCAGCCGCCACTCGCTCGGGTCCTTGAGCCGCGGCTCGGAGGGCACCGGCAGCGAGGCCGCCGAGGCCGCGAGCTCACCGAACCGGGCCTGCCGGCCGGACGGGGCGTGGCGCACGAGATTGTCGGCGACCGTGATCTCCGAGACCGGCACCTTCCAGCGGAAGGCGGCCTCGGCCATCAGCATCTCGCGGGCGGCGGCGCCGGCCTTGCGCAGCTGGAACCAGGAATTGGCCACCGCGGTGGAGCCGCCGGTCCCCTGGATCGGACCCATCAGGCTGTTGTTGTAGAGCGTCGCGTCGGCGGGCGCGAACTCGGTGCGGACGGTCTTCCAGTCGGCGCCGAGTTCGTCGGCCAGGATGGTAGCGAGGCCGGTCGTGTTCCCCTGGCCCATGTCGAGGTGTTTGATCACCACCGTGACGGTGTCGTCCGCGCCGATGCGCACGAAGGCATTGGGCTGCGCCTTGACGTCGGCGAGGTTCGGGCCGGCGGCCGCGCGGGCGGATTTCGGGTCGAGCCGGAAGGCGACCACGAGGGCGCCGGCGCCGGCGAGCAGGCCGCGGCGGCTGGGTCGGGCGGGGAGGGCAGTCGGTCGACGGGCGTTCAGCATGGCGGCGAGGCTCCGGTCAGGACCGCGGGGAAGATGAAGCCTGGGGCGGATCAGGCGAGGCTGCGCGCGGCTTCGTGAATCGCGGCGCGGATGCGCTGGTAGGTGCCGCAGCGGCAGATGTTGCCGTCCATGGCGCCGTCGATGTCGGCGTCGCTCGGCTTGGCGTTGCCCGAGAGCAGGCCGATCGCCGACATGATCTGGCCGGACTGGCAGTAGCCGCACTGGACGACGTCGAGCTTGCGCCACGCCGCCTGGACGGCCTCGGCCACCCGGCCCGACACGCCCTCGATGGTGGTCACCTGGGCAGCGCCGACATCGCCCAGCCGGGTCTGGCAGGACCGGACCGGCTGGCCGTCGAGGTGGACCGTGCAGGCGCCGCACTGCGCGATGCCGCAGCCATACTTGGTCCCGGTGGCGTCGAGCCGGTCGCGCAGCACCCAGAGCAGGGGCATGTCCGGGTCGGCGTCGATGGCGTGCGTGACGCCGTTCACGGTGAGATTCGGCATGGTCGGCGACCCTCTCTCGACGCGTGCGTCCGGCCCCCGAGCGCGGCCCGACGCCCCGTCCGGAGGCACCACCGCCCCCGTGGACCTTAGCGATCGCGTGCCCGGACACGATGTGCGGCAGCGCACTTCAATCCGGCGGCAGGCCAGTCTCGATACAGCCCGCGATGCTTAAGATTGAAGGGATACCGGCAGCCGCTTCTTAACACATCCGCCTCATCCTCGCGCAGTGCTTCCCAGCCATCTTCGCCCGCCCGCGCATTCGAGCCGAGTTTCAAGACGCGCATGCCCGATCTCACCGTCGAGATGGTCCAGCGCGGTCGCGGTCCCTCGACGGAGGAGGCGGCGCGCCGCCGCGGAGTCGCCCGCGAGATCCGCTCGGCCCGCGAGAAGTTGACCTCGCAGACCGGGCTGGAGCGGGCCTTCGACTTCGAGTTGCTGCGTCACTACGCCCATTACCGGGCCGGGGCGGGGATCCCGCTGGTGGGGTTCGCGGCGGCGCTCGCCACGGCCGCGACCTTCTGGATCGCGCCGGCTGTGGCGGCGGCCTGGGCGCTCGTCGTGTTCCTGATGATCACGCTCAACACCACGTTGAGCCGGCGCTTCCTCCGCACCGATCCGGCGACGATCCCCCTCGCCCGCTGGCGCCGCCGCTTCCTGATCGGCGAGGTGCTGCAGAGCCTCTCGTGGTCGGCGATGATCGGGCTCGGCACCACCGGCGGCTGGACCTTCGCACTGTTCGGCCTCGTCATCGCGGCCGCCGTCACCACCATGTTGGCCGCGACGGTGCCGCTGGCGGCCATCGCCGCCCTGGTGCCGCTGGCGGTCGCCACCGCCTCGCTCGCCGCCTTCTCCCAGGGGATGGACCTTCTGATGCTCGTGGTGATGGCCGGGGGGGCGCAGATCTTCTTCCTCGGCCTCTCGCGGCGCCTCTACACCTCGACGGTGGGGGCCCTGCGCTCCCGCGCCGAGAAGGACGCGGTGTTCGGCGAGCTGGAGCAGGCCAAGGCCAATTCGGACGAGGCCCGCCGCCGGGCCGAGGAGGCCAACCTCGCCAAGTCGCGCTTCCTTGCCACCATGAGCCACGAGCTGCGCACGCCGCTCAACGCCATCCTGGGTTTCTCGGAGGTGATGAAGAACGAGGTGTTCGGCGTCCACACGGCGCCGTCCTACCGCGAATACTCGCACGACATCCATGACAGCGGGATGCATCTCCTGAACCTGATCAACGAGATCCTCGACCTGTCGCGGATCGAGGCGGGGCGCTACGAACTCAACGAAGAGGCGGTGCAGCTCGCCCACGTGGTGGAGGAGTGCCGCCACATGATGGGCCTGCGCGCGAAGGCGAAGAACCAGACCTTCCACGACCTTGTCGACAGCGCGCTGCCGCGGCTTTGGGCGGACGAGCGGGCGCTACGCCAGATCGTGCTGAATCTGCTGTCGAACGCCGTGAAGTTCACGCCCCCCGGCGGCGCGATCTGGCTGAAGGTCGGCTGGACCGCCTCGGGAGGCCAGTACGTCTCGGTGAAGGACAGCGGCCCGGGCATCCCCGAGGACGAACTCGGCACGGTCCTGTCCTCGTTCGGGCGCGGCTCCCTGGCGATCAAGACCGCCGAGCAGGGCTCGGGGCTGGGCCTCCCGATCGTGAAGGGGCTGGTGGAGCTGCATGGCGGGCAGTTCCAGCTGTCCTCGAAGCCTCGCGAGGGCACCGAGGTGGTGGTGACCCTGCCGGCCTCCCGGGTGATGGACACGCTGTCGGCCGTCGATGTCGATCCGGAGACCGTGGCACCCGCGCGCAGCCCGCTCAACCGCGCGGCGTGACTCGCCCGCCCGGGCCTTCTCGGTCGAAGCGGGGGGATGGGCGGGGCATCCCGCTTCGCACTCAGTCGAGGCCGCCGAGGGTGCGGATCCGGGTCCATTCCGAGTCGGTCACCGGTTGAACCGACAGGCGGGAATTGTTGACCAGCACCATGTCGGCCAGCGCCGGGTCGGCCTTGATCGCCTCGAGCGTCACCGGGCGCGGCAGCGCCTGCACGGCCTTCACGTCCACCATGCCGAAGCGGCCGGTCTCGTCGGTGTGGTCGGGATAGTAGGGCCGGATCACCGCCACGATGCCGACCACGGCCTTGCCCTCGTTCGAGTGGTAGAAGAAGCCCTGCTCGCCGACCTGCATGGCCATCAGCTGCTTCTTGGCGAGGTGGTTGYGCACGCCGTTCCAGTACGTGCCGGCCTCCCCGGCCGCGACCTGCTGCGCCCACGACCAGGTCGCGGGCTCGGATTTGAACAGCCAGTACGCCATCGCTGAAGTCCCCGAGGACCGCCCGGCCGGGCGGCACGCCCCGCCATAGCCCAGCTTCCCCCCGCGCGCACGGACCGCCCGCGGCTCGCAAGGCCGGCGCCCGCGGGCGAAGATGTGCCCCTGTTGAGATCGGGATATTCCGCGCGCAGGCCGGTCAAATTTTAAATTTTGCATGCCAAAAGATCAGGAGGGTCCTCACCAGCCACCTCTTGGTTGCCTGCATGCTGTCCGTGATCGGTTGTTTTATTGGTGAACACAACCTGTGGCTAGTCGCATTGGCAGCGCTGATCTGCGCGCTGGCCAGCACGACCGCCATGGAGCTTCTCATCCATGTCGGCCGGGCCAGGGGTCACAGCCGCTACGCGTGGCTCGCCGTCGCGGCCGCCGCCGGGGGCTCCGGAATCTGGGCGACCCATTTCCTGGCGATGCTCGCCTTCGAGCCGGGTCTGCCGTCGGGCTACGGCATCGGGCTGACGATCCTCTCCTACGCCGATGCCGTCGCCATCACCGGGCTCGGCTTCGCCCTGGCCGTGTCCGGCCGGACGGTGCAGGCGGGGCTCGGCGGCGGCGTGGTGGGCGGCGGCATCGCGGCGATGCACTACACCGGCATGGCCGCCTATCAGGTGCCGGGACACCTCGTCTGGAGCCCGGCCCTGGTAGTCGCCTCGATCGGGATCGGCGCGGTGCTCGGGGCCGCGTCCCTGAGCGTCGGCCTGTCGGCACCCACGATCCGGCGTCGATACGGCGGCGCCGCGCTGCTGATCCTGGCGATCTGCGGTCACCACTTCACCGGCATGGGGGCGGTGTCCATCCTGCCCGATCCCCTGGTGGAGATCCCTTCGAGCGCGATCCGGACGACGTGGCTCGCCGGGGCCGTGGCGCTGGCGAGCTGCCTGATCCTGCTGCTCGCCGGGGCGGCGCTGCTGCTCGACCTGCGGGAGCGCCGCCGCGCCGAATCCGAGCGCGAGCGCCTGCGCAGCCTCGCCAATGCGGCCGTGGAGGGGCTCGTCGTGTGCCGCGGCGGCCAGATCGTCAGCGCCAACGAGGCCTTCGCCCGCCTCGCGGGTCTCGAGGCGGCGGCCCTGGTGGGCACCAGCCTGGCCACGTACCTGCCGGGCCTCGCGCCCGCGGGCGGAACGGCGGACCAGCCCCTGGAGGCGGATCTCATCCCGGCCGGCGGCGGCCCCATCCCGGTGGAGGTGATCATGCGCCCGGTGGCCGATTACGGCCGCCAGCCGCACCACGCCGTGGCGGTGCGCGACCTGCGCGCCCGGCGCCGGGCGGAGAGCCAGATCCACTACCTCGCTCATCACGACGCGCTCACGGGGCTCGCCAACCGCACGAGCTTCCACACCCGGCTCGAGCGGGAGATGCGCGCGGCGGACAACCAGGGCGCCCGGCTCGCCGTGCTGTGCCTCGACCTCGACCGCTTCAAGGAGGTCAACGACCTGTTCGGGCACGCGGCCGGCGACGCGATGCTGCGCGAGTTCGCGCTCCGGGTCGGCGGGCTGCTCGATCCCAAGCAGTTGATGGCGCGGCTCGGCGGCGACGAGTTCGCCATCCTGACGCCGCAGGGGGAGGGCTCGGCCGAGCGGCTGGCCGAGCGGATCCTGGCCACCCTGGCGGCGGTGCCGGCGGCCTCCGGCCCGGTGATCGCCTCCAGCATCGGCATCGCGGTCTATCCCGACGACGCCGCGGACCAGCGCGCGCTCCTGAGCCACGCCGACGCGGCCCTCTACCGGGCCAAGAACGAGGGCCGGGGCACCTGCCGCCGCTACGATGCCAGCATGGGCGCGCAGATCCGGGACCGGCGGCAGCTGGAACACGATCTGCGCCACGCGGTGGTCCGGGGCGAGCTGGCCCTCGTCTACCAGCCGCAGAGCCGGATCGAGACCGGCGTGGTGACGGGCTTCGAGGCGCTGCTGCGCTGGCACCATCCCGACCGGGGCACCATCTCGCCGGCCGTGTTCGTGCCGATCGCCGAGGAAACCGGGGCAATCCTGGAGATCGGCGCCTGGGTGCTGCGGGAGGCCTGCCGGACGGCCGCCGGCTGGCCGAACCCGCTGGCGATCGCCGTCAACGTCTCGGCGGTGCAGCTCCATAACCCGCACTTCGTCCAGTTCGTCCACGGTACCCTGTTCGCGTGCGGCCTGAAGGCGGAGCGCCTGGAGATCGAGATCACAGAAACCGCCCTGATCCGGGATCCGGCCCGGGCGCTGCTCACCCTGCGCCAGCTCAAGGCCCTGGGCGTCCAGATCGCCATGGACGATTTCGGCACCGGCTACTCCTCGCTCTCGAACCTGCGCTCCTTCCCGTTCGACCGGATCAAGATCGACGGCTCGTTCATCAAGGCAGTCCACAGCAACCCGCAGGGGGCCGCGATCGTGCGCTCCGTGCTGGGGCTGGGGCGGGGCCTGGGGCTCGCCGTGGTGGCGGAGGGGGTGGAGACGGACGAGGAGCTGTCCTTCCTGGCCGCGGAGCACTGCACCATCGCCCAGGGCTACCTGCTGGGCCGGCCCGCGCCGATCGCGCGCTTCGCCGACCACACCCACGGGACCGCACCGGGGCCGGCGGCCGCCGTGGCGTGAGCCGGCGCCGCGGGCTCAGTCGGTCTCACCGCGCAGCGGCCGGGCCAGCAACCCCGCGATCACGTCGTCGACGCTGGCCCGGCCCGCCACGATGGCGGCGACGGCCTCCGCCACCGGCATCTCGATTCCCTTAGCGGCGGCGAGGCCGGTGAGCGCCGCCGCGGTGAACGCCCCCTCGGCGAGCCTGCCGCCCGCGGCCTCGGCGGGGCTCGCCCCGGCGCCGAGCCGCTGGCCGAAGGCGAAGTTGCGCGATTGCGGCGAGGAGGCGGTGAGCACGAGGTCGCCGAGGCCCGAGAGACCCATCAGCGTCTCCGGCCGCCCCCCGAAGGCGCGGGCGAAGCGCATCAGCTCGGCGAAGGCGCGGGCGATCAGCGCCGCCCGGGCGCTCTCGCCGAGCCCGCGCCCCGCCACGATCCCGCAGGCGATGGCCAGGACGTTCTTGCCGGCGCCGCCGACCTCGACGCCGCGCACGTCGTCGGTGTGGTAGAGCCGGAAGCTCGGCCCCGAGAGCAGCGCGCACAAGGCCGCCGCGAGGCCGGGATCGGCCGCCGCCAGGGTCACGGCGGTGGGCAGGCCCCGGGCGACGTCGGCCGCGAAGCTCGGCCCCGACAGGACCGCCACCGGCGTCCCCGGCCGCAGCACCTGCCCCGCCACCGCGCTCATGAAACTGTCGCTGCCGCGCTCGATCCCCTTGGCGCAGAGGACCACCGGTCCCGCCGTGGCCAGGGGCGCGCGCAGGGTCTCCAGCACGCCGCGCACGGTCTGGGCCGGCACGACCAGCAGGGTCGCCCGCGCGCCAGCGAGGTCCTCCGCCTCCGCGGTCGCCCGGATGCCCGGATGGAGCGGCACGCCCGGCAGGTAGCGCGGGTTCTCCCGGCTCGCCTGGAGGGCGGCGGCGGCCTCCCGGTCGCGCAGCCACAGGGTCACGGGATGGCCGGTCCCGGCGGCGGCATTGGCGAGGGCCGTCCCCCAGGCGCCGCCGCCGACGACGTTGATCGCGGTCTCGGCCCTCATGCCGCAGCCTCCCTGTCGACGCCATCCAGCCGGTACAGGACGTGCGCGCGCAGCGGCCCCTCGGGAACCGCCGGATGCGGGAACGTCCCGGCCGCAACCATTCCGAGGCGCCCCATGACCGCCTGGGAGCGCAGGTTGCCCGCCGCCGTGTAGGCCACGACTGCGCGGATGCCGCAGCGTCCGGCGAGGTCGGCGAGGGCCAGCCGCGCGGCGCGCGTGGCCAAGCCCCGGCCCCAAAAATCCCGCGCCAGGCGCCAGGCCAACTCGACCGTGCTCCCCGGCCGGTCGCCGCCCGGGAAGGGCAGGGGCCTGATGATCCGCATCGCGCCGGCGAAACCGATGAACCGGCCCGCATGCTCCAGAGCCCAGGGGCCGAACCCGTCCGCCACGAAGCGGCGATCGCAGAGGCCGGCCTCGGCGGCGCTCTCCGCCCCGGTCCGGGGCCGGGGGAAATGGGCCATCACCGCCGGATCGGCGTTGAGCGCCGCGAAGGGCGCCGTGTCCGCCGGGCGCCAGCGCCGCAGGAGCAGGTCGCCGTCCCGAACGGCGCCCGGCACCGGAGCGGTGGCAATCTTGCCGCGCCATGCGAGCGACCGGCGGTTGAGCAGGGCGAGATCCGCCCAGCCCGCGAGCACCGCCTCGCCCAGCGCGATCGCAACCTCGAGCCGATCCATGGGCATGGTGGCGTGGGCGGGCGGGCGGACATGGTCGCGCCAGGGGCCGCCGCAGGCGTTGTCGAGGAGGATGCGGGCGAAGCAATGGTCGAGGCGCACCGGCCAGTCCGGCCGGGCGGCAGCGGGCAGGCGGCGCCCCACCAGATCCCGCCAGTCCGCGCGCCGGGCCGCGCTCATCCGGCCGCCGCCCGGCCGGGATCGGCCGCCAGGGGCCAGCGGGGCCGGGCCGGGGCGGTGAGGTCGTCGACCAGACCGAGGCGCAGGCGCTCCAGCCCGGCCCAGGCGATCATGGCGCCGTTGTCGCCGCAGAGCGGCAGGGGCGGCGCCACGAAGCTGAGACCCGCCTCGCCGGCGAGGGCGGCGAGGGCGCGCCGGACGGCGCCGTTGGCCGCAACGCCCCCCGCCGCCACCAGGGCGGTGGGCCGGCCGGCCACGCCCGAGAAGGCGCGCAGGGCGACCCGGGCGCGGTCCACGATCACGTCGACCACGGCCGCCTGGAAGCCCGCGCAGAGGTCGGCCACGTCGCGCTCGGCGAGCGGCGCGATCCGCTCGGCCTCGATCCGAAGCGCGGTCTTGAGGCCGGAGAGGGAAAAGTCGGCCTCGCGCCGGCCCAGCATCGGCCGGGGCAGGGCGAAGCGCTCGGGATCCCCGGTCTCGGCCATGCGCTCGACCTCGGGGCCGCCCGGGTAGCCGAGGCCGAGGAGCTTGGCGGCCTTGTCGAAGGCCTCCCCGATGGCGTCGTCGATGGTGGATCCGAGCCGCACGTAATCGCCGACTCCGCGCACGGCCACGAGCTGGGTATGGCCGCCAGAGACCAGCAGCAGCAGGTAGGGGAACGCGATCCCGTCGGTGAGCCGCGCGGTGAGGGCGTGGGCCTCCAGGTGGTTCACGGCGAGCAGCGGCTTGCGGGTCACCAGCGCCAGGGTCTTGGCGGTCACGAGGCCGACCAGGACGCCGCCGATCAGCCCGGGTCCGGCCGCCACTGCGATTCCATCGAGATCGGGGAAGCCGATCCCGGCCCGGTCGAGGGCGCGGGCGATCAGCCGGTCGAGCACCTCGACATGGGCGCGGGCGGCGATCTCCGGCACGACGCCGCCATAGGCCGCGTGCTCGGCGATCTGGCTCAGCACCTCGTTGGCGCGGATGTGACCGACGCCCTCCTCGTCGACCGAGACCACCGCGGCGGCGGTCTCGTCGCAGGTGGTCTCGATGCCGAGCACGGTCTTCTGCACGCGTGGAACTCCTCCGGTCCGAACCCGCTGCCGCCTCGCGCCGGGTCCTGCCGCTCAGGATGTCATAGCGGCATCCGGGGCCGCAGCGTTAGCGGGGGTTCGCGCCCCGGCGGGGCCGGCGCGCTACCCGTGCGCCTCAGTCGACCGCCACCATCACGTCGGAGGCCTTGATCACCGCGTAGGCGGATCCGCCCGCGACGAGCTTGAGGGCATCGACGGCTTCGTTGGTGATCGAGGCGGTGACCACTTGGCCGGGGCTGATCTCGATCCTGACGTGGGAGGTGGTCGCCCCCTTGTCCACCGAGACGACGGTCCCCTTGAGGACGTTGCGCGCACTGATCTTCATCGTGTGGCTGCCCGATTCTGAGAGCCGCGCCGGGCGGGCTCGGGCGGCTCTCCTACAGCAAGGCGGCGCACCGCGCGACCACCTCAGCGCGGATCGCCCTCCGGCTCGCCGGACTCCGCCGCCGCCGCTTCGGGGATCGGCGCGGCGCCCCAGGCGACGAGCGCGGCGTTGAGGTCGTCGAGGACGAAGTGCCGGGCGCTGTCCCGGTCGTAGCCGTCGGCCAGCAGGTCGTCGTACTCGGTGAAGACGTGGCGCGCGTACGTCACCAGGGCGAGGCGCGCCGCGGTCTCGGGGGCGGCGCGGCGCAGGCCTGGACTGGCCAGCGCCCGGTCGAGGACGGCCTCGGCTTCGAAATCCGGCAGGCGCGGGGCGAGCCGGGCCAGCGCGGCGGCGACGGCGTCCCGGCGGTTCGGAGGCGGTGGTGCGGCGCTCATCGGGGGCCTGCCAACGGCATGATTTTAACGGCGTGATCGGATAGGATCGCTGCCGGATGAGGCGGGGCCTGCACGGGATCCTCCGCCGGGGAGATCAGGTCCATGGCAATTCTTCGTCCCGCGGTGCTGCTCGGCCTCCTGCTCGGGGCGGCACCGGCGCTGGCCCAGAGCCCGATGTCGGGCGCGAACCCGGGCTCGGCCGCGTCCCCGGCTCCGGCCGGTACCGCGCCCGCCCGCCGCATCACGGCCACCGGCCAGACCAAGCCCCCGGGCGGCACCGCGGCCACCGGGATGCCGCAGCCCGTGAACCAGGCCGAGATGATCAGGGCTCAGAAGGCGGCCGAGGCCCGCTCGAAGGCATGGGACAGCAAGATGCGCCACACGATGGGCTCGATCTGCCACGGCTGCTGAGGCCGCGGCGCCTCGGCCCGGACGGCGGAACCGGGACGCGGCTCCGGTTCCCGAAGACCGGAAGCCCACCTCGGACGGAGGCTCCGGAAAACGCGAAGGGGCCGCCCGCACGGGCAGCCCCTCCATCGGTCGCGCGCTGCGACAGGATCAGCGGGAGTAGAACTCGATGACGAGGTTCGGCTCCATCTGCACCGGGTAGGGCACCTCGGACAGGCTGGGGATGCGGGTGACGCGGGCGGTCATCTTGGCGTGGTCGGCCTCGATGTAGTCCGGCACGTCGCGCTCGGGGAGCTGGGTCGCCACGATGACGATCTCGAGCTGACGGGACGACTCCTTGACCTCGACGAGGTCGCCGGCCTTCACCTGATAGCTCGGGATGTTGACGCGGACGCCGTTCACCTTGACGTGCCCGTGGTTGACGAACTGGCGCGCAGCGAACGGGGTCGCGACGAACTTCGCCCGGTAGACCACGGCGTCGAGGCGGCGCTCGAGGAGGCCGACGAGGTTCTCGCCGGAATCGCCGCGCAGGCGGATCGCCTCGGCGTAGTAGCGGCGGAACTGCTTCTCGGTGATGTTGCCGTAATAGCCCTTGAGCTTCTGCTTGGCGCGCAGCTGCGTGCCGAAGTCGCTCATCTTGCCCTTGCGGCGCTGGCCGTGCTGGCCGGGGCCGTACTCGCGGCGGTTGACGGGGCTCTTCGGGCGGCCCCAGATGTTCTGGCCCATGCGGCGGTCGAGCTTGTGCTTGGCCTGAATCCGCTTCGACATGTTTCGCGTCCTCTCGTGACGAGAATGAGGAACGCGCCCTCCTTTTCCCGGACAGGATGTCCGGGACGACAGGGCAGGAGGATCCCGCCCACGGGTGCGCGTGAAAACGCGAGGGGGCTCCGCCCGGAGCCCCCTCGACGGGCGGGTCTTTAGGGGACGGGGGCGCTGCGGTCAACCATGGACAGTCGGATCGACGAGGCAGTGACAGTCCGGCGCGGTGGGTCCGCGGACGTGGCGGCGATCCGGACGCTGGTGAGGGCGGCCTACACCAAGTGGATCCCGGTGATCGGCCGCCTGCCGATTCCCATGCAGGCGGATTACGCGCAGGCGGTGCGGGACCACCGCTTCGACCTGCTGCTGGCCGACACGGTCCTCGCCGGCCTGATCGAGACGAAGGCCGAGGTCGACCACCTGCTGGTCGTCAACGTGGCGGTTCATCCGGCCTTCCAGGGCCAGGGCTTCGGCAGCCGGCTGATGGGACGGGCCGACGCCGTCGCGGCCGAGGCCGGGCTGGCGCGGCTGCGCCTCTACACCAACAGGAAGTACACGGCGAACCTGCGCCTCTACGGCGCGCTCGGTTACCGGGTGGAGCGGGAGGCGCCCTATGACGGACCGGGCCGGACCCGCGACGACGACGTCACCGTGCACATGGTGAAGGACTTAGTTTGAGAAATCGGCGCCGGCCCTGCCGTCATCGCGAGCGCAGCGAAGCGACCCAGGGTGGCGCGCCGCCGTAGAGCGTGGCGCCTCTGGATTGCTTCGCTGCGCTCGCAAAGACGGCCTGTCGCCCCGGCGCGGACCGGAGGCCCGGTCTCCCGGCCCCCCTCAGGTCACCACGCTCGGCTCAGGCCTTCCGGTGCGGGGCTCGATCTCGGCGATCGCGCCGGCGGCCGCCGCCACCGGGGCCAGCACCTCGGCCACCGGCAGGTCGAGCCGGTCCGGCGCGTTCTCGTAGCGCTCCAGATAGACCCGCAGCGTCGCCCCGGCGGTGCCGGTGCCCGACAGCCGGAACACCGCCCGCGCGTCCTCGGCGAAGCCGATCCGGATGCCCTGGCGCTCGGTGAGCGAGCCGTCAACCGGGTCGCGATAGGCGAACTCGTCGGCCGTCGACACCGTGAGGTCGCCGATCCGGGTGCCCGGCAGCCCGGCGAGCTTGTCACGGAGCGCGTCCATCAGGCCGTTGGCGGCGTCCGAATCCACCTCCTCGTAATCGTGGCGGGCGTAGTAGTCGCGCCCGTAGGTCCGCCAATGTGCCCGCACCAGCGCGTCGGCACGCTCGCCGGTGGCCGCCAGGATGTTGAGCCAGAGCAGCACCGCCCAGAGGCCGTCCTTCTCGCGGACGTGGTTCGAGCCGGTGCCGGCGCTCTCCTCGCCGCACAGGGTGATCAGCCCGGCATCGAGAAGATTCCCGAAGAACTTCCAGCCGGTGGGGGTCTCGTAGGCCGCGATGCCGAGGGCGGCCGCGACCCGGTCGGCGGCGCGGCTCGTGGGCATGGAGCGCGCGACCCCCGCGAGACCGCCCGCGTAGCCGGGCGCCCGGTGGGCGTGGGCGGCGAGCAGCGCGAGGCTGTCGCTCGGCGTCACGAACAGGCCCGGGGCCACGATCATGTTGCGGTCGCCGTCGCCGTCGGACGCCGCGCCGAAATCCGGCGCGGCGGGGCCCTGCATCAGGTCGAACAGGTCGTGGCAGTGGACCGGGTTGGGATCGGGGTGGTGGCCGCCGAAATCCTCCTTCGGCACGGCGTTGACCACCGTGCCGGCGGGGGCGCCGAGCATCCCCTCGAGGATCGCCGTCGCGTACGGCCCCGTCACCGCGCTCATGGCGTCGAAGCGCATGCGGAAGCCGGAGGCGAACAGGCGCGACACCGCGTCGAAGTCGATGAGCGTGCGCATCAGCTCGGCGTAGTCGGCCACCGGGTCGATCACCGTGACCGTCATGGCGCCGAGCCGGGTCTCGCCCAGCGTGTCGAGGTCGAGGTCGGGGGCCTCAACGAGGCGGTATTCCGTGATCGCCTTGGCGCGCGCGAAGATCGCGTCGGTGAGGGATTCCGGCGCCGGGCCGCCGTTGGCGGCGTTGAACTTGATGCCGAAATCGCCGTCCGGCCCGCCCGGGTTGTGGCTCGCCGACAGGATGATGCCGCCGAGCGCCTTGGCCTTCCGGATGACGCAGGAGGCGGCCGGCGTCGAGAGCAGGCCGCCGCGCCCGACCAGGACCCGGCCGAAGCCGTTGCCGGCGGCGAGGCGCAGGGTCTTCTGCACGACCTCGCGGTTGAGGAAGCGGCCGTCGCCGCCGAGCACCAGGGTGGCCCCAGCCTTGTCGGGCAGGGTGTCGAAGATCGCCTGGACGAAGTTCTCGACGTAGTTCGGCTGCCGGAACACCGGCACCTTCTTGCGCAGGCCGGAGGTGCCCGGCTTCTGGTCGGGGAAGGGCGTGGTGGCGACGGTCGTCGGGGTCGTCATAAGCGGGCGTCTCCCGGGCTCTCCCGCCTCAATGCCCGCGCGGAGGCGCGGCGTCACCAGCCCCGGCGACAGGGGCGGACTTTTTTTACGGCGTTTCGGGGGATCAGACGACGGAACCGTCTTTGCGAGCGGAGCGAAGCAATCCAGCGGCGCCGCGCTCACCGGGGTCGCGCGGCCCTGGGTCGCTTCGCTACGCTCGCGATGACGGCAGGATCGAAGCGTACCGCACCGCTACTCCGCCGCCTGCCGGGCCGCGTAGCCCAGCCGCTCGTTCAGCGCGCGGATCAGCTTGGCGGCTGCCTCCGCGATCACCGTGCCGGGCGGGAAGATCGCCGCCGCGCCCGCCGCCGTCAGCGCCGCGTAGTCGCCCGGCGGGATCACGCCGCCGATGGCGATCATCACGTCGTCCCGGCCCTGCTCGGTCAGCGCCGCCTTCAGCTCCGGCACCAGGGTCAGGTGGCCGGCGGCGAGCGACGAGACGCCGACGATGTGCACGTCGTTCTCCACCGCCTGGCGGGCGGCCTCCGCCGGCGTGGCGAAGAGCGGCCCGATATCCACGTCGAAGCCGAGATCCGCGAAGGCCGAGGCGATCACCTTCTGGCCGCGATCGTGCCCGTCCTGGCCCATCTTGGCGACCAGGATGCGCGGCCGGCGGCCGTCATTCTCCTCGAACGCCTCGACCAGCGCCCGGACTTCCTCGACCACTGGCGACATGCCCCCCACCTCGCGCTTGTAGACGCCGGAGATCGAGCGGATCTCGGCGCGGTGCCGGCCCCAGGCCTTCTCCAGGGCCTCGGAAATCTCGCCCACCGTCGCCTTGGCGCGGGCCGCCTCGACGGCGAGTTCCAGCAGGTTGCCGGCGCCGTCGGCGGCCTTCGTGAGCGCGTCGAGCCGGGCCGACACCGCGGCCTCGTCGCGCTCGGCGCGCAGGCGCTTGAGCTTGTCGATCTGGAGCCGGCGGACGTTGCCGTTGTCGACCCGCAGCAGCTCGATCGCCATCTCGTCGTCGGCGCGGAACTTGTTGATGCCCACAATGGTCTGACGGCCGGAATCGATCCGCGCCTGGGCGCGGGCGGCGGCCTCCTCGATGCGGAGCTTCGGGATGCCGGCCTCGATCGCCTTGGCCATGCCGCCGAGCCCGTCGACCTCGCGGATGTGCTCCCAGGCGCGCGCCACCATGTCGGCGGTGAGCTTCTCCACGTAGTAGGAGCCGCCCCAGGGATCGACGATCCGGGTGGTGCCGCTCTCCTGCTGGAGGAACAGCTGGGTGTTGCGGGCGATCCGGGCCGAGAAGTCGGTGGGGAGCGCCAGGGCCTCGTCCAGCGCGTTGGTGTGGAGCGACTGCGTGCCCCCTTGAGTCGCCGCCATCGCCTCGATGTTGGTGCGGGTGACGTTGTTGAACACGTCCTGCGCGGTGAGCGACCAGCCCGAGGTCTGCGAGTGGGTGCGCAGGGCCAGGGACTTCTCGGACTTCGGATCGAACCCCTTCACGAGCTTCGCCCAGATCAGGCGCGCGGCCCGCATCTTGGCGACCTCCATGAAGAAGTTGGTCGAGATCGCCCAGAAGAACGACAGGCGCGGGGCGAACTGGTCGATGGTCAGCCCGGCCGCCAGCCCCGCCTTGATGTACTCGACGCCGTCGGCCAGCGTGTAGGCGAGTTCCAGGTCGTTCGTCGCCCCGGCCTCCTGCATGTGGTAGCCGGAGATCGAGATCGAGTTGAACTTCGGCATGTTCTTCGACGTGTAGGCGAAGATGTCCGAGATGATCCGCATCGATCCCTTGGGGGGATAGATGTAGGTGTTGCGGACCATGAACTCCTTGAGGATGTCGTTCTGGATCGTGCCGGCGAGCTTCTGCGGCGGCACGCCCTGCTCCTCGGCGGCGACGATGTAGAGGGCGAGGATCGGCAGCACGGCGCCGTTCATCGTCATCGACACGGTCATCTCGTCGAGGGGAATCCCTGAGAACAGCGTGCGCATGTCGTAGATCGAGTCGATCGCCACGCCCGCCATGCCGACATCGCCCGAGACGCGGGGATGGTCGGAATCGTAGCCGCGGTGGGTGGCGAGGTCGAAGGCCACCGACAGGCCCTTCTGCCCGGCCGCGAGGTTGCGGCGGTAGAAGGCGTTCGAATCCTCGGCCGTGGAGAAGCCGGCATATTGCCGGATCGTCCAGGGCTGGGTGACGTACATGGTCGGGTAGGGGCCGCGCAGGAACGGCGCGATCCCCGGATAGGTGTCGAGGAACTCGATGCCCGCCCGGTCCTCCGGCCCGTAATGGCCCTTCACCGGGATGCCCTCCGGGGTCATCCAGGGCTCGGCCAGCGCCGGAGCCGCGACCGCGAGGGATTCGCCGGAGAACGGGATTTCGGCGAAGTTCGGGATGCGGGAGGTCATGGCGCTGACTCGTTGTGGCGTTTGTCACGCCATTATAGAGACGCGCTCGGAGCGGGCTACTCCCCCTGTGGTCGAGCCTTCGACGGGTGCTATCCGCCGCGCCCTTTCCCGGACAGGTGGAGCGAAGCGGAACCTGATCCGGGATCCAGCAGGGGAAGCGCCGCGAAGCGGCACTGAATGATGACGCTTCGCGATGTCTTGCGCTCGATCCCGGGTCGCATTCCGCTGGCGCTCCATGCGCCCGGGAAAAGGGCTGCGTGAAACGATATCCCTCAGCGCCCTTCCGCAACCCCGTCCTTCCTGCGCCCGCCCCGCAGCAGGTAGACCACCGCCCCCGCCAGCATCAGCGCCATCCCGTACCACGTGAGTGCGTAGACGAGGTGGTTGTTGGGGAAGGCGACCACCGTGAGGCCGCCCACCGGCAGGCCGCCGGGATTGGGCGTCGCGTCGGCATCGACGAAGTAGGGGGCGACGTCAGCGAGGCCCCGCGCCGCCGCGATCCCCGCGACGTCGCGGGAATACCAGCGGTCGTCCTTCGGGTCATTGGAGCGCAGGAAGGCGCCCTTCGGCTCGGTCAGCCGAAGGAGGCCGGTGACCGTCGCTTCGCCCGCGACCTGCCCGTCCCCCCGGGTCGCCGGATCCCGCCGGGCGCCGGGCACGAAGCCGCGGTTGACCAGCACGAGGGACCCGTCGGGACGGCGCAGGGGCGTCAGCACCCAGAAGCCGCCGCCCAGCTCGGTGACGGCCTGAACCAGGGTCTCGCGATCGTGCAGGAAGGTGCCCGCGAGCCGGACGTGCCGGTAGGCGTCGTCGGGGCCGACGCGCGCCCACGCGGCGGGACCGGGGGCCGGCACGGGCGGGGCGTGGACCCGGGCCTCGACCCGGGCGATCAGGTCGAGCTTCCAGGCCCGCCGCTCCACCTGCCAAGTTCCGAGCCCCAGGAGCACGACGAAGACCAGGCCCGCGCCGACGCCGAACACGGCGCGCCGCAGCAACGAGAGCGGGGCCGGGGAGGGGCTCAGGCCCCCCGCCGACCCCGCGGGCCTCGTCTCCGGACGCGCGCTCAGCGGGCGTTGTTCATGACGTCGTGGGCATCCATCGGCATCATGTTGTGGTTGAGGTGGTACATGACCCACACCGAGCCGGCGAGCATGATCACCACCAGCGTGATGGTGAAGATCAGCGCCATGAAGGTCCAGCCGCCCTCCGACTTCGTGCTCATGTGCAGGAAGTAGATGACGTGCACGACCATCTGGACGCCGCCGAGCGCCAGGATGACCAGGGTGGTGACGAGGCTGTTGTCGAGGACGTTGCCCATCACCAGCCAGAACGGGATCACCGTCAGGATCACCGACAGGACGAAGCCCGTCATGTAGCTCTGGAAGCTGCCGTGCCCGCCCTCGCTGTGGGCGTGGGCGTCGTGCGTGTCCTGACCGTGGCCGGTGAGGTGGCGTGCGTCGGCGCTCATTCGAGCACTCCCATCAGGTAGACGACGGTGAAGACGCCGATCCAGATCAGGTCGAGGAAGTGCCAGAACATCGACAGGCACATCAGCCGGCGCTTGTTCTCGACGATCAGGCCGCGCTTGCTGACCTGCACCATCAGCACGACGAGCCACAGGATGCCCATGGAGACGTGCAGTCCGTGGGTTCCGACCAGGGTGTAGAACGAGGACAGGAACGCGCTGCGCCAGGGCGGCGCGCCCTCGTGGAACAGGTGGACGAACTCCCGGATCTCCAGGGCCACGAAGGCGACGCCGAACAGGCCGGTGATGGCGAGCCAGATCTGCGTCTGCCTCACCCGGTCCCGGTCCATCTCCAGCATCGCGAAGCCGTAGGTGATGGACGAGAACAGCAGCATGGCGGTGTTCACCGCGATGCCCGGCAGGTCGAACAGCTCCTTCGGGGTGGGGCCGGCCGCGTAGCTGCGCCCGAGCACCCCGTAGGTCGCGAACAGGGTCGCGAAGATGAGGCAGTCGCTCATCAGGTAGAGCCAGAACCCGAGCATGGTCGAGCCCTCGGAATGATGGCCCTCCTCGTCGGTCTGGTAGAAGACCGGCGCCGCGGCGCCGGGGGGTGCAGTCTCCGCGTGCATCATCGGATCACGCCATCTCCAGTTCGCGCGTCCGCTGACCTTCCGTCCGACTGACGACGTCGGCGGGAATGTAGTAGTCGCGATTGTAATTAAAGGTGTGGGCGATCGCCACGACGAAGATCGCCACGAAGCTGAGGATCGCCAGCCACCAGACGTACCAGATCATGGCGATGCCGAAGGCGAAGTTCAGGCCCGCCAGGATCGCGCCGGTCGCGGTGTTCTTGGGCATGTGGATCGGCTTGTAGCCCTTGAGCGGGCGGTCGAAGCCACGGTTCTTCATGTCCCACCACGCGTCGGAATCGTGGACCACCGGCGTGAAGGCGAAGTTGTAGTCCGGCGGCGGCGAGGAGGTGGACCACTCGAGGGTCCGGCCGCCCCACGGGTCGCCGCTGAGGTCGCGCAGCTTGTCGCGGTTCCGGATCGAGACCACGAACATGATGATCTGCGAGGCGATGCCGCAGGCGATGAGCGCCGCGCCGATGGCCGCGATCACGAACCAGATCTGCAGCGACGGGTCGTCGAAATGCTGCATGCGCCGGGTCACGCCCATCAGGCCGAGCACGTAGAGCGGCATGAAGGCGACGTAGAACCCGGTGACCCAGAACACGAGGGCGACCTTCCCCCAGAACTCGTCGAGCTTGAAGCCGAAGGCCTTCGGGAACCAGAAGGTCACGCCGGCGAACATGCCGAACAGCACGCCGCCGATGATTACGTTGTGGAAGTGCGCGATCAGGAACAGCGAGTTGTGCAGCACGAAGTCGGCCGGAGGCACGGCCAAGAGGACGCCGGTCATGCCGCCGATCACGAAGGTGACGATGAACGCCACCACCCAGAGCATCGGCACCTCGAACCGGATCCGGCCGCGGTACATGGTGAACATCCAGTTGAAGATCTTCGCGCCCGTCGGGATCGAGATGATCATGGTCGTGATCCCGAAGAACGAGTTCACGTCCGCACCCGAGCCCATCGTGAAGAAGTGGTGCAGCCACACGAGGTAGGCGAGGATGGTGATGACCACCAGTGCGTAGACCATCGAGGTGTAGCCGAACAGGCGCTTGCCGCAGAAGGTCGAAGTGATCTCCGAGAACACGCCGAAGGCCGGCAGGATCAGGATGTAGACCTCCGGGTGACCCCAGATCCAGATCAGGTTGAAGTACAGCATGGCGTTGCCGCCGAGGTCGTTCGTGAAGAAATGCGTGCCGACGTAGCGGTCGAGCGACAGCATCGCGAGAACGGCCGTGAGGATCGGGAAGGCGGCCACGATCAGGATGTTGGTGCACAGCGACGACCAGACGAAGATCGGCAGCTTCATCATGGTCATGCCGGGCGCCCGCATCTTCACGATGGTGGCGATCAGGTTGATGCCCGAGAGCAGCGTCCCGATGCCGGCGATCTGCAGCGCCCAGATGTAGTAGTCGACGCCGACGCCGGGGCTCATGGAGGCCTCCGAGAGCGGCGGGTAGGCGAGCCAGGTGGCGCGGGAGAACTCGCCGACGAACAGCGAGACCATCACCAGCATGCCGCCGGCCACCGTCATCCAGAAGCTGAAGTTGTTCAGGAACGGGAAGGCGACGTCGCGGGCGCCGATCTGCAGCGGCACGGCGAAGTTCATGAGCCCCGTGACGAACGGCATCGCCACGAAGAAGATCATGATCATGCCGTGGGCGGTGAAGATCTGGTCGTAGTGGTGCGGCGGCAGGAAGCCCTGTTCCGAGCCGAACGCCACGGCCTGCTGCGAGCGCATCAGGATCGCGTCGGCGAAGCCGCGCAGCAGCATCACGCCCGCGAAGATGCAGTACATGATGCCGATCTTCTTGTGGTCGATCGACGTGATCCAGTCACGCCACATCGTCCCCCAGAAACGGTAGTAGGTGATGACGCCGAGCACGGCGAGGCCGACCACGGCGACCCCGGCGAACGTCGCCTGCAGGATCGGCTCATGGTAGGGGATCTGCTCGATCGTAAATCGACCGAAGAGCAGTTGCTGGAGGTCCAGGTTTGCGAACATGGGATCGGCCCGTTCAGTGGGTTCGACGGCGACCGCCGGTCTCGTGCGTGGGTTCCGCTCTCACGGCGAGCGGC
Source organism: Methylobacterium sp. P5_C11 (assembly GCF_054049775.1). Lineage (NCBI taxonomy): Bacteria > Pseudomonadati > Pseudomonadota > Alphaproteobacteria > Hyphomicrobiales > Methylobacteriaceae > Methylobacterium > Methylobacterium sp. P5_C11. The sequence continues at coordinate 108,243 of NZ_JBFULS010000009.1, forward strand.
TTGCGTGGTTGAATGGCGTCATTGGTTCAGTTGCTTGGGAGCGATCTGGTCGCCCTCGCTCCGGCCCTGGCCGGAGCCCGCGCCCTCGGGCGATGTCCGCCCCCGGACGTCGGGGTTGCCCATGTCGGGCCGCGGCTTCATGCCCTGCGGCTGCGTTTGGCCGTGCGGTCCCGTCCCCGAGGCCGGGACCGTCGCGCCGGGTCCCTCGACGCCGCGGTCGGCGAGCCGGTTGTCGTATTGCAGCCGCCGGTAGTTCTCGGCAGCCTCCGCGCCGGAGGCGCCGCCCTGCGCGTCGATCTTGGCCATCTCGCCGACGCACATCTGGTCCGGCCGCGGGCACATGCCGATGATCCGGTCGAAGAGCCCCTTCATGTAGGCCTTGTAGAGCCGCGCCGGCTCGGCCTCGCTCGGCTCCTCGAGCTTCAGGTAGGCCTCCTGGCTCAGCTCGCCGCCCTCGGCCTTGGCCTTGGCGATCCACTGGTCGAACTTGTCGTTGGTCAGGCCGTGGAACTTGAAGAACATGTTGGAGAAGCCGGCGCCGCTGTAATGGGCCGAGCGGCCCTCGTAGGCGCCCTCGCGGTTGATCACCGCGTGGAGCTGCGTCTGCATGCCCGGCATCGCGTAGACCATGCCGGCGAGGGTCGGCACGTAGAACGTGTTCATCACGTCGGTGGCGGTGATCTTGAAGCGGATCGGCCGGTCCACCGGCGCGGCCAGCTCGTTGACCGTGGCGATCCCGTATTGCGGGTAGAGGAACAGCCACTTCCAATCCATGGCCACCGCCTCGACCTCCAGCGGCACCGTGCCCGCCGGGACGTCGCGCTTGGGGTCGATCTTGCTGAGCGGCCGGAACGGATCTAGGGTGTGGGTCCCGATCCAGGTGAGGGCGCCCAGCGCGATGATGATCATCAGCGGCGCCGTCCAGATCAGCACCTCGAGTTGCGTCGAGTGGTGCCATTCCGGATCGTAGACCGCATCCTGGTTGCCGGCGCGGTAGCGCCACGCGAAGATCAGCGTGAAGGCGATCACCGGGACGATGATCAGAAGCATCAGCCCGGTGGCCGCCAGCACGAGGTTGCGCTGCTGCTCGGCCACGTAACCGGCCGGGTGCAGGACGACGAAGTTGCAGCCGCCCAGCAGCGTCAGGAGCGGCAGGGCGAGGAGCGGCAGGAGGCGGCGTCCGCTTGCGCCCCGAGGGCGCGCGGTCTCGGTCCTGTCGGGTCGATCGGTCGTGGAGGTCACAGCACGCGTCTCGTCATCCCACGCCGCTCGCGCGGCACTTTTGCCAGGCCGCTCGCGCGGCACTTTTGCCAAGCCGCTGCCGCGGCGCTTCTGCCGTGCCGCACGAGGCGGCGACCCTGTCAGCCAAGGGTGGGCGGCCAGCCTGCGCCGCCCGCCACAGCCGTCACATCTGACGCATTTCCGAGCGGTCGGTGAACAGGGCCACGAGGCTGCAGACCGCGCCGGACAGGAGATAGACCCCGATCATCGCCAACCCGTAGCGCTGCGACAGGAACAGCGCGACGAGCGGGGCGAACCCGGCCCCGAGCAGCCATGCGAAGTCCGAGGTCAGCGCCGCGCCGGTGTAGCGGTAGCGGTTGCCGAGGCGGGCGCTCACCGCACCCGCGGTCTGGCCGTAGGCGAGGCCGAGCAGCATGAAGCCGATCGTGACGTAGATCGTCTGGCCGATGGCGCTCTCGCCGAACAGGAGCGGCGCGATGATGCTGCCGACGGCGAAGAAGCCGATCAGCGAGCTGCTCATGATCAAGGAGTTGCGGCGGCCGATCTGGTCGGCGATCAGGCCGGAGGCCGCCACCGCGCCGGCGCACACGATGGCGCCCGAGAACTGGACGATCAGGAACTCGCCCGGCGAGCGGGTGGTGGTGTTGAGCGCCAGCCACGCGATCGGGAAGATCGTCACGAGATGGAACAGCGCGAAGGCGGCGAGCGGCACGAAGGCGCCGCGGATCACGTCGCCGGCGTGGTGGCGGAACAGCTCCAGGGCCGGGACCGGGCGCAGCCGGTCGAGGTCCATCATCCGGGCGAACTCGTCGGTGGCGACGAGGCGCAGCCGGGCGAACAGGGCGACCACGTTGATGGTGAAGGCGCAGTAGAACGGGAAGCGCCAGCCCCAGTCGATGAAGTCGGCCTCGTCGAGGTTGACGATGAAGAAGGCGAACAGGGCGCTGGCTACCATGAAGCCCAGCGGCGCGCCGAGCTGCGGGATCATCGCGTACCAGCCGCGCCGCTCCCGCGGGGCGTTCATGGCGAGGAGCGAGGCGAGGCCGTCCCAGGCGCCGCCCAGCGCGAGGCCCTGCAGGATCCGCAGGCCGGCGAGGATGTAGACCGCCGAGATGCCGATGCTGTCGTAGCGCGGCAGGAAGCTCACCGCCGCCGTCGACCCGCCGAGCAGGAACAGCGCCGTGGTCAGCTTGACGCTGCGCCCGTGGCGGCGGTCGATCGCCATGAACAGCACGGTGCCGACCGGCCGGGCGATGAAGGCGAGGGCGAAGATCGCGAAGGCGTAGAGCGTGCCCTTCAGGGGGTCGACGAAGGGGAAGAACACCTTCGGGAAGACGAGCACGCAGGCGATGCCGAACACGAAGAAGTCGAAGTATTCGGACGCGCGTCCGATCACCACGCCGATGGCGATCTCGTTGGGATGAACCTTGTGGTCCCCCATCGCCTGCTGGGCGTCGCGCTCCAGGGTCGTGGCCGAGGCCATGGGTGTGTTCGAACTCATTGTTGGCTGCCGCCCTCGCCGCGCGTCCCTTGGGTCGCCTTGGCCGGAACCGCCTCATGCGGCATGTCCAGAGGTATCGCAACCGGCTCCGGACGCAAGTTCACCCACTGACGCATGCATAGCAACACGGGGTCGCGGACCGTGGGCGACGGAGCGGCGCGCGCCGCTCACACCCGGTAATGCGCGGAATTCCGTGACAGGTTGATGTTGTAATAGGGATCGGCGCGCAGCTCCGGCCCCCAGCGGTCCAGCATGGTCAGGACCTCGCCCTCGAAGCGCTTCTGCTTCTCCGGGGTGTCCTCCGCCCCGCGGCTCTTCGACTCGTGGTGGATCAGCGTGGCGAAGGGCGTCCAGATGATACGATAGCCGGCCCGGCGGACCTTCAGGCACAGGTCGACGTCGTTGAAGGCGACCTTCAGGGCCTGCGCGTCGAACCCGCCGACCTCCGTGAAAACCTGCGCGCGCATCGCCAGGCACGCCCCGGTGACCGCCGAGACCTCGTGGGCGATGACCATGCGGCAGAAATAGCCGGGATCGGTGTCCGCGGCACCGAGATGGCTGTGGCCGGCCACGCCCCCGATCCCCAGCACGATTCCGCCGTGCTGGATCGTCCGGTCAGGGTAGAGCAGCTTCGCCCCCACGGCGCCGATTTCCGGCCGCACCGCGTGGCGGACCAGCTCGGCGAGCCAGCCGGGCTCGAGCACCTCGATGTCGTTGTTGAGGAACAGGAGCACCGCGCCGGTGGCCGCGGCGGCGCCGCGGTTCGACAGGTCCGAGAAGTTGAAGGCGCCGGGCACCGGCACGACGCGCACCCGCGGATCGTCCCGGTAGCGGGCGAACAGGGCCGCGGTCTCGGGCTCGCAGCTGTCGTTGTCGACGATGATCACCTCGATGTCGGGGTAGTCGGTCGAGCCGAGCAGCCCGTCGAGGGTCACCGCCAGGATCTCGGCCCGGTCCCGGGTCGGGATGATCGCGGAGACCCGCGGCGGCGGCGCCGGCAGCGGCCGGATCAGGCGGTTGAAGCCGCCGGGACCGCGCTCCGCCCGGCCGCCAAAGGGGGCCACGACCTCCTCCAGGGCGCGCAGGCGCGCGGCCTCCGCCCGGGCGAGGGACCGGTCCGAGAAGGTACCGGAGCCCTGCGCGGCGCGCCAGTGATAGAGCACCCGCGGGATGTGGCGGATGCGGCCGGGGTCGAGCCCGTCGGTCAGCCGCAGCAGCAGGTCGTGGTCCTGGCTGCCCTCGAAGCCCGGGCGCAGGCCTCCGACGGCGCGAAGGGCCTCGGTGCGCACGACCGTGAGATGATTGATGTAGTTCTGCGCGTAGAGAAGCTCGCGGTCGAAGCACGCCTTGAAGTGCGGGTCGAACCGGCGGCCGCGCCCGTCGATCTTGTCCTCGTCGCTGTAGATCAGCACGAGGTCCGGATCGCGGCGCAGCGCCCGGGCGACCTCGTAGAGGGCGTCGTCGGTGAGGGCGTCGTCGTGGTCCATGAAGGCGCAGACCGCGCCCCGGGCCATGCCTAGCGCGTCGTTGGTCGCCCGGGCGATGTGGCCGTTCTCCGCCCGGGTGAGGATGCGGATCCGCGGGTCGGCCTCGGCGGCGCGGGCCAGGATCCGCGGGATTTCGGGGCGCGTCGAGGCGTCGTCGACGGCGCACAATTCCCAGTGGGGATAGAGCTGCCCGCGCAGCGACGCGAGGGCCGCCCGCAGCACCTTCGGGTCGGGATCGTGGACCGGCATCAGCACGGAGATCAGGGGCGGATCGGTCCAGGCGGCGATCTCGGCGGCGATCCCGTCCCGCTCGGCGCGACGCAGGGCGTGGGTGCCGAGCCAGGCCTCGTAGCCGCTCACGCGCCGGTGGCGCAGCGCCCGGCCGAGGTAGCCCCGCGCGCGCACCTTCTTGCCGAGGAGCCGCCAGTACAGGGCCTGCACGGTCAGGCCGGGATCGCGCAGGAGGCCGCGTGCGGCCAGGATCGGCCGGGCGAGCCTGCGCACGGCGATCCGGCGCAGCCGGACCGGGACCCGCCCGGCCGGGTCGGCCACGCGCAGCTCGACGACGTCCTCGGGCAGGCAGCCGATCCACGCGAAGGCGCCCCCACCGCGGGGCTCCTGGGGCAGCAGCGAGCCCGGACGCCCGTCGGCGCCGACGAAGCTGAGATCCGGGACGGTGTCGCGGCCCTCGGCGGGGTCATTGGACAGGACGATCTCGACCCAGCGGCCCGCGAGTTCCGGAAGCGGGACGCGCAGCCCGTCGGAGCCCGCCCGGGCCGTCAGGGCGCGCCCCTTGCGCCAGAGCCCCGTGAGCTGCGTCGGCGGAAGGCGGGGTTCGGACACGGCCGGCCCGGTCGAACGCACCATCAGCTCCAGCTCTTGTCGACCGAGGCCTTCACGGCGTCCGACATAGCAACGTCGAACACGATCATGTCCTCGACCGCCTTGACGGACGTCAGGCGCTCGGCGAGCGCCAGCGTCTCGGCCGGCACCGGGGGCAGGGCCGGAATCGGCGTGCCGATACCCAGGCGGTCGAACAGCGTCGACGCGAAGGCGGGAAACCGGGTCTTGTGTCCGACGATCCCGACCCGGGCGAGAATCTCGATCGCCGCGATGGAGTTGCCCGGATGCAGCCGGTCGTCCGGCATGCGGGTCCCGAGCTGGCGGGTCAGCGGATTGTAGAGCAGGCGGTAGGCGGGCTCCGGCAGCATGCGGAAGAAGCGCTTGAGGCTCTTCACGTCGGAGAAGTCGTAGCCCTCCGCGAAGGCGGCGGCCTCGGCGAGCGAGCCGAGGCGCCAGCTGCGCGCCGGATCGGCGGCATCGGCCGCCCGGGCCTTCAGCCAGCGCATCCGGGTCGCCATCTCGATCTGCGGCTCCTGCAGCAGGATCGCCGTGATCATCAGATCCGGCGTCATGAAGTTCTCGTAGCGCGGGACGGTGATGGCCCCCGAGAGGAAGGCCGACGGCGCGGCCGGGCCGGTCAGCACGCAGCTCAGGATCTCGTCCGGAAGCTTGTGGATGCCGAAGTAGCAATGCTGGAAATGCGGGAAGAGTGCCGTCTGCAGGACGCTCTCGGGCTCGATGCCGGTGTTGATCAGCATGGTCCGCAGCCGCACCCGTCCCTCGCTCGGCACGCGGCGGTAGACCAGCACGTTGGTGTCGGCATCGTAGAGTTCGAGCCGCGGGATCTCGGGCAGCCCGGGCACCTCTGCCTCCGTGACCACGAAGGTGCACTGCCCGGTGGCGTGCCAGCCGTTGCGCTTGAACGCCTCGTCGGTGACGCTGGCCGGGACCTCAGCCACGCGTCGTCCGTCGACCGCGACCACGACCCGGCTGATGGCGAGGGGATTGTCCGGCACGATCCAGCCGCGGATCGAAAGGCCCTGATCGTGGTCGATGAAGTAGCGCATGTCCCGAAGCGTGAGGCGGCGGCGTACCGGCGCCCCGTGTCCGCCCTGTGTCGCGGCACGGCCGGATGCCGAGCGGCAGGGCCATAGCGCATTTTTCCGCCGGCGTGCACCAGGGCGGCGTCGGCCGGCTGGACGCCGTCGATCCGGCCCGTCCCGCGCAGGTTCCGCTTGCGCCCTCGCCGAGCAGCGGCTATAGGCCCCGCCCACCGGAGCACGCATGGCTCCGGCCCGGGCGCGTAGCTCAGCGGGAGAGCACTACCTTGACATGGTAGGGGTCACAGGTTCGATCCCTGTCGCGCCCACCATCTAATCTATTGAGGTTGGATGGTTTTTTGACTGGAAACGGCCGTTTGCTTAGGTCTCCCAGGTTCAGCGAACCTGAGACGTGTCCAGCGAGCCTCACCGGCAGGTTCGCGTGGCCATCCCCCCAACCGTTTTCGAACCACGTGAAGCCGCCGAAATCTCCGAGCTGGAGATCGATGCGGCGGTCGATACGGTGCCGGCCGACCTCGCCACCGAATCGTACCCGCTCGCGAAGTGCTGGACCCTCGACCTTGTCGAGACCGTCCGGGCGAATACCCACGCGGACGAGGCGCTGACCACCGACAAGCCGGCGTGGAAGTGGCCCATGATCCGGACCGCGATCCTGCTGGCGCATTCGGTGAACGGATGAGCTTCGTCGAGTACGACCCGGTCGCAGAGGCCGTCGAGTTGCTGCGCGTATGCGGGCACTCCGTCGAACCGGACGGCGATTTCGAGCATTGGCGGATCGATGGTGGCGAGCGGATTTCGCTGGAGCATCTCCTGGGGCTCGCGCTTCGGCTCGGCCTCACAGAGGGTCCCAGTCGGTTGCAGTAGGCCGGCAAGATGCCGAAGGCCCCATCACCTGGAGGCGCCCAGCCGCGCTTGGATAGCCGCCCGCGCGTCCTGGTCGCGCTGACGTCCGAGCCATCGACCGCAACCGAGATCGCCGAGCGCGCCGGCCTGACCGGCCGGGAGCGGTCCCTGCATGCGACTCGCGCCCTGATGCGCCTGAAGGCCGACGGCTTGGCGGTCAGCGAGACGCACCGGAATTTCACGCGTTGGCGCTCCGCGGCGGCACCTCTCGCTTCCGCACGATCCGAGCGCGATCCCGAAGCGTGACCTCGTGTGCCGGCCATTCCAGGCAGGCGGCCTCGAACGCAACGATCGCCATGGACAGCGGATAGATCGTCGCGAGGTGCAGCTCGACGTTGCCGCCGGTCTTGCGCCAGACCTCGATCGTGTAAGGCACGCCCGGCGGTACCGGAGGGTTCTTCTCGGCGGGCGGCGGCAGTGTGATCGCGGCGAGGCAGAGGTGCTCGTATTTCCGCGCGGACGGCGCTCCAGGCGGCCGTTGGTAGCGGCACGAGGCTGTCAGGTGGCGCAGGACGTCGAGCGTGGAGATGTCGGCCCCGTAGCGACCGATCAGGCTGGCGACGGTGTATCGCCCAGAGCGCTTGCAAGAAGCGCAGTCGACGTACACCCGACCGGGCGCTGCATCACCCAGGCGCCCCATTCTGGCGGCCTCCGTTCGCGAACGAATGAGGAACAAACCTGAGGAGATCACGCCCCGCAAGGTGCGGCCGGCAGCGTTCTTCGCGACCAGTGGACGAATGTGAATGGAAGCCGATTTCGGCTGTCAGACCATCGGCTTGTGCGAAAAGTGCGGTTGGCTCAGAGCAGTCCGTCCATCGGGCCGCCGGTTAGCGTCTTGGCGACCATCACGGCGCCGACTTTTTTTGGCCAGTCCGCCGCAGGTCTGCGCGGGTGCGGCGGCTTACGTGGAATGGCCCAAGATGCATCGCGAGGGGGGATACTAGCACCTTCCCCAACCCAACTGGCGCTCCACCGTGACAACCTGTTTGCGGCAGGATGTTGATCTGCCGCAAACGGAGCTAACGCCCGCGAGACACGGGCCTGGCGTGCTCGGACAGGCGCTCGATCTGGTCGCGCCAAGAGGCAACGGCGGGCGAGAGGTCTTACATCATGCGGTCATTCTGCCGAGGCCGGCCGCAAAGCAGTCGGTTCCCAGGGCTGCCTCTCAATAAACCGAGACAGTCGCGGCACGGCGAAGCAGTACGCTCCGCGTCGATTTATGCAGATAAACTCTCGCTCTGCTCGCTGGTCAACGCGATCACCCTCTCGGCCCCGCCCCGACCTGCTCAGGCGGCGGCGGAGCGTCCGATCTCACCAGCGCGTGTGAGCCGAGCCGATACGCAACGCGGTTCGCTGGCAGGATGGCCGGGAGCGACGGTCGCAGCCCAACCAAGCGAAACCGAAACTTAAGCTTACCGGCCCACCTTCCCTGTCTCGTCCCGACTACCGGTGTCATCCATGACCCTTGCTTTATTAGCCGCCCTGGTTGCTGGGGCGATGTGTCTTGGGATGATCTCTGTACTCGTGCCGCTTCAGCGCCGGCAGGAAGAGGTCGAGTTGGCAAATCTTGACGAAGACGACTTCTTCGACATCGGCGGTCCCATCATCGATTTGCAGGTTACGCGCTAGACGCGCGTCCCGCGAATTTACCGTTCGTCGGTCGGTTGGCAGGGCATGACAAGCCCGCACCAGCGGACCGGGCAGGTCAAAGCGGAGGTGCGCCGTGGACCCTCAACCTTTCACTATTGCTACCGAGGCTGAAGCGCAGACATATCTGGCCGATCTCCTCAAGAACCCAAAAAATCGGTTCATGAACGAGATCGCGAGACACTGCGCCCTGCGGGTCCGCAACCCGAAGATCAAGGCGTTCTTTCTGACCGAAGGCGCCACAATGCTCGCAGAGATGAAGGCGTAGGGCCGAAACAAGAAAGCCCGCACCGGCGAACCGGGCGGGTGAAGTGGCAAACAGTCCAAAAAAGCCCCACCGGGCGGTGAGGCGAAACGATACGTAGGTTTCGACTGTCGATTAGAAGACGGTGCGACGGCGTGTCGTCGGCCGCCTAGCACGTATCGAAAAAAGCCCGCCGCAGCGCTGGGCCGGGCGGACTGAGCTATCGGAGGTTTGAGGTCGGTTACTTACCGCTTGGCGCTGCCCCGCTGCCGGTGGCGCCATTACCGCTGCTACCGGATCCAGCCGGCGCGCCAGAAGTGGAGGTGTTTCCGTTGGGCGTGGACTGCGCGGTAGCTATCCCGGCGCTGCTGGCAATGAGCGCGAGGGCGAGAAGGGCTGACTGAACGCTTCGGCTGGTCATGGCACTCTCAGGTCACAGTAATCCGGCACATGCCGGTATGGCCTGACCAACTGTGGATGAGGGCCGGCGTTCCAGTCGGTACCCTGGGTGATTAAGTCCCACCGACCCGCCTTCGCCATCCAGCCTCGTAGTTCTGCACGCCGTCGCGAAACAGGTTGCCAGAGGCAACGGCTCCGCTAACCTTCTCCCATGCGCACAGCCGTCGCCTTCCTCGCTCTCGTCGCTGCCGGTGGGGCGCAGGCTCAGCAGCAGCTTCCGACCGTCCCCGAGCTGCTGACCGCTGAGGTGAAGGCTGCGCAGGCCTGTGAGGGCTCTGGAGATCCGGCCATCCTCAGGGAGCAGTGCCGGCTCCGCGATCGGCTCAGCGGCCGCCTTGCTCAGGCCGGCTACTGTTACGGCCGGAAGGGACAGGCTGAGGGAAAGATGGAGTGGCACGCCTGCCAGCCGGACTCGATCTACGAGGACGACATCGAGGCGGTGCAGCGCTGAGGCCTACTCGACCGCTCCAAGATGGCGCGTCGACACGCCGCTGAAGTGTTTTGGGTTCAGCGGGCAGCCGGGATGCGCCCGGCGGGGCGAAAGCGACAGGTGCCGTTCCAGGCCGTAGGAGCCGAGGAGCGAGATCCGACCATGGCAGATCGGGCAGCGCTTGATTGCGTTGCGGTGAAGCAGTTGCGCCTCTTTCAGGCCAAGTGCGTTCCACACGCCATCCACGTTCACTTCGCAACTTTGGATAGAGGTCGCCATACCGGATCATGGCCAATGGTCTGGCGATCCGATAGGCCGCACCGGTTACACATCACCTCCGCTCGGCGCCGCCCCGATCTGCTCACGGGCGGGTGGGGTGTCATCGATCCGAGCCGCTGAGTAGCTTTTCGACCATGGCCATGCCGGCGGCTTGGGCTTTTGCTTCGGTCGGATAGCTACGGTCGGAGCGCTGAGCCAGCTTGCCGTGCTTGCGGATCGCGAAGTTGTAGGCGCCGCCCTCTTCCTTCGGAGGGATAACCTCCAGCGTGTAGGGGTGGATGTTCGTCTCACTGTCGCTCATGGCCAAGTCATGCCACGCTCGCTCAGCAGGGCCAAGGCTGATCTGTCGCCCAATCGGCTCACGGGGCGGGGGAACGTCCGATTTCAGCCGCATCTGGCCGAGCGCCCTACTGATCCGTAATTTCGATGCTGGCCCGCGCTCGCATCACGAGTTTCCCGTCTTGGTCGTAAGCTCGGGCGCTGCACTCGGTCGCACCATCGATCGCGCTTTCGTCGCGAAGGATCGCCGCCAGCGTCTCTCGAAGCATGACGCGCAAAGCCCTGGGGTCGGATAGCTCGACGCCCTCGTCGTCATCGATCTCGATGCCTTTGGCTGTGCTGATGAAGTAGCGCGGCATCGACACCTCCTTGGTCAGGCCCCCTACACTGCAAACCGAAGACATCGCCAACGGTTCTCCGCAGCCTGCGCCGGTATTCCAGGCACGAAAAGCCCGCGCCGGCGGACCGGGCGACCCTTCCCAGATTCGAATCTCTGGGGATCTAAGGCCGAATCTATGCGCAGCGTAGCGGGGCAGCGGAAATGAGGAAGCCCCGAGCGGCGGTGCCGGCGGGGCCGAGGTGATCTAGGTGAATGTCGAGGCCCGGTTTAATGACAGGTGGCAGCGGGATCCAAGACTCTGACTCGAAACGCGCCTCGGCTGAGTCCGAGCCCACGGCTCATCGGGTGGACCGGCTCAGCGGCCCGCCAGCCCGACCTTCGCCAGCACGATTCCTCCGAACGCCAGCAGCGCCGCCGACGCGAGTCCCCAGCGGATTTGGACTTGCCTCAAGAAAGTGGTTCTCCCGCACTTTGCGTGGAACGGTCGCGGTGACGGGGATGCCACGGGCTGGTTCACCAGGGGGATGATCCTGTCCTCATCCCTGCCGGGCTGCGCCATCGAGCGCGTCATCCGGAGCGACGGTCGTCTTGTCGTCTTCGCCCATGCGCGGCGTGTGCATGGGCGTTGCCCGACCTGTGGCACGACCAGCTCTGCCGTTCACAGCCGCCATGAACGCCGCTCGGCCGATCTGCCGAGCATCGGTCA